>JASEHB010000003.1 GCA_030018745.1 Desulfatibacillaceae bacterium
CATCATAACCCAGCATCCGCACAAGGGCAGGATTGACATCCAGAAACTGGCCTTGTTTGCTGGATATGTAAACGCCCCTGTCCACAGCCTCAAAGAGCCTTTTGTAGTCCTGCTCGGTAATGCGCAGCTTTTCCTTCTGCTCCACAAGGGCTGTTACATCCCGAAAAATGGTGAGCTTGGAAACCGTGCCATCTTCATTGTCCAGGGGCAGATCCGTCATATCAAAATGCTTTCCAGATGCTTCGTCATGGTGATGGTAACGGTTTATCTGCTTTTTTGAAAAAACATCATCAGCCCGGCACCAGGGGCATTTTTCAAACAGGCCTGCAATCACCTCCCAGCAGCGCCTGCCCATTCCGTCTCCAAAGGAGTCGCGCAAAGCCCGGTTCATGTATTCCACCTGATAGTCGGCATTGATGATATAAATGCCGTCCTTCAAGGCTTCCAGAATTCCGGTAATACTTGCGCTGTTTTCGTCCATGAGAAAACCCTTTCCTTTTTTTGCCTGTTGTGCAGAGCTTGTCTGATACCCAAACCGGCGTTAAGGGGCTGCGCCAAAACTAATAGGTATTTACAAAGGCAGATTCTGGATAAGCATCCCAGCAATGGAATCCAGGCGGGCCATGCCCAAAGGCGTTAAAACCACCCTGCCCTTTGGCCTTGAAACAAAACCCTTTGCTTCAAGGGTTTGCAAGGCAATTTCCCAGGCTTTCTGGCAGTCAAAATTTAAAATCGGCTCCAAATCCGCCAACTCCAGACCCGTGCTTTGGCGCAGGCTTAAGTAAATCTCTTCAAGCGCCCTTTGTTCAACAGATAGATTTTCGCTTCCTGCCACAGGTTTTTTGCCCTTTTTCAGGGCTGCTATATAGCCCTTTATATCAGCAAGGTTCCACCAGCGCCGTTCCTTGTAAAAGGAATGTGCGCCCGGCCCCAGACCCAGGTAGGGAGCGCGGTTCCAGTATTTTGTGTTGTGGCGGGAAACAAGCTCTTTGGATGGGGCATAGTTGGATATTTCGTAATGAATATAACCTGAACGGGTTAAAAAGTCATGGGTAAAGGCAAAAAGCGAGGCAGCCCGCGCCTGGGACAAAGGGGCAAACACGCCTTTGGCAAGCCTTTTCCAAAGAGGCGTATTTTTTTCGTAGCTCAAAAGGTAGCAGGAAAGATGCTCCGGCTTGTAAGAGAGCATCTGCTCCAGGTCCGCCTGCCATGCCTTTTGGGTCTGGCCGGGCAAGCCAAAGATGAGATCCGCCCCAAGGAAGGAAAATCCTGCCTGCCTTGCTGCATTCAGGCTCTGCCTGGCTTGATCCGCCGTGTGGGAGCGGCCCAGAAAGCGCAGATTATTCTCGTCAAAGGACTGAACTCCCATGTGCAGCCGGGTCACACCTGCCCGGCGCATGGCAGAGAGCTTTTCCAAATCAGCGCTGCACGGGTTTGCCTCTGCGTAAACCACAGCATCATCAGCAAAGGCAAAATGCTCAAAGGCCAGGGCGATTATCTTCTCAATCTGCCCTGCTTCAAGGATCGAGGGCGTTCCTCCGCCCAGATAAAGGGTGTCAAAACCGGTCTGCCAGCCACTTTCCCCTGCGTAGAGCGCCATTTCCCTTTCAAGGGCATCCATCCAGGCTCCAAGAAGGGAAAGATCGGCAACAGAGTAAAAGTCGCAGTACGCGCACTTTGCCCGGCAAAAGGGTGCGTGGATGTAAAGGCCCGGCAATGCCTGATTATGCAAGGGCTGTTGGATGGAGTCGGCCCTCATGGTTTTTGGGTCATATGAAACGGCTCAACAGCTCGTAAAGCGTTGCATCCACATTTTCGGGGGTGATTTTGTTTTCTTTTATTACAGATTCCGCGCGGGAGGCAAGAGCCGGATTTTCAATATCATCAAGGCTGCGGAAAAGCCCCATGCGCCGCCCAACCTGATAGATGGTGCGCTTTTGGGCAGGCAGGTCCAGAAATCGCCGGATAATGCCGGTCATGGCCTCCTTGTCCTGGGGCAGCTTTCCTTGGATATCCTCAAAAAGGTTTAGAATGTGGTCGCTGGCCACGGTGCTGGAAATGCCTTCAAGGCTTTCCAGAAAAAGCAGGATTTCGCGGGCAACGGCAACATCGGGCAGTATGGCAAACTTGCCGGACTGAAAGGAATCAAAAAGGGGTGCGCCCGGAGGAACAACCAGGGAGCGAAGGCGGATAAAGTCCGGGTCTATCTGATTTAGCGCATCTGCTGTCTCAAGGGCGTGCTCGCGGGAAAACTCAACCCCGCCCAAGCCCGGCATGACATACTCGGAAAGCTCCATTCCGGCGTTCTTAACCTTTTGCCCGGCTTTGATGTGCTGCGCCTTTGTGGTTCCCTTGCACACCTTTTCCAGCACTTTGTCTGAACCCGACTCCATTCCTATGTGTATGCGGTTCAAGCCCGCCTGTGCCATCTGCGCCAGGTGCTCATCGCTTATGCGGGCAACCGTGTGGCTCCGGGCATAGGAGGTTATTCTCTTTACCCAGGGAAAGCGGCCCTTTATGTGCCTCAAAAGCGTGACAAGATCCTGGGGCTTTATCACAAGGCTGTTGGCGTCCTGAAGAAAAATGGACTCCATGCCGTTTACATACCAGTTTATGGCAGCGGCAAAGGCGGCCCGCTCGCCCTGCGGCAGGGATTCCACCTGCTTGGACAGAGCTTCGTGGGTGAGGCCCTTTGGCTCCTGGGCCAGCCTGAAAATAACTGCCAGATGCCCGGCCACGGTATCCACATCCAGCATCACATGTTCCACGGGCCGCAGGGAGAATTTGGCCCCCTTGTAAACCGGGCAGAAGGTGCAATGGTTCCAGGGGCAGTTGCGGGAAACGCGGATTAAAAGGCTTGCCGCCTCGCTGGGCGGGCGGATTGGCCCCTGCTCAAAGCCTGTATATTGGAGCTTTTGTTTTTCTGCCGACATGATAGAATACCTGACTGCCCTTTTTAGGGCGTTTTTTGCATTTTTGTGCCCCGAGCAAAGCTTTAGCCCAAATTTAATATCAGATTTAAAGGCGGTTGTGTCAAGGAAAGCCCGCCCTGACAGGAGGCAAAAAAATGCTTATAAAAAACAGGAGGGCCTTTTTACAAAAAAAAGGCAGCTTGGCCTTGGCTTTTTTTGCAGCCCTGGTTTTTGCGGTCCCGGCTTATGCCCAACGCCAAGACAGCACCGCTTATCTGGTTTATTTTGCAAGCGCTGGCCAGACTTTGGAGGAAATTGCCGCCCTGCCCTTCCATTACGGCGATGCCTTGGACTGGCCCCTTTTGTATTATCTCAATTCCGAGGAACTTGCCCACCTTTCCACTGGCGGGGTTCATCCGGCATCAACACCTTTGAAGGGGGGCGAATGGCTGGCTGTCCTGACCCATGACGAAGCAAAAAACCGGCTTGCCAGCCAAAATGCAGACCCGGCAAGCGCCTGGGTTCTGCATCTTTTTGAAACTCCTGAAAAGGAAAAGGCTTACGAGGCCGCAGCCAAAATCATCCGCGCAGGGCACTTTGCCTACCTTGTAAGACAGGAAAAAGACGGCCAGATCCTTTTTAGGGTTTCAACAGGATTTTTTCCGGAAAGATCCCATGCCTGGCAGGCCCAGGAGGAAATGGAAAAGATTGCAGGCACTTCCGGCGCATGGATAGCCCAGCCGGACAGGGAGGAGTTCTTCCTCTACGCAGGCCACGAGAATCGTCCAACAGGCCTTTGATAATGTGGTCTATTGGCTCTATATGCCTTCTTTTTCCTTTAGGGCCTTTATGGCCGCAGTCGTTCCCACAACCATAACTTCGTCTCCGGGAAGCAGAACCGTGTCCGGCCCTGGGGACATATTGTTTTCATTGCCCCGGCGAACACCCACCACTGTAACAGAATACAGTTGCCGGAAACCCAGATCCATAAGGGTTCGGCCCGTCTTGTCCGAATCCGTGGTCACAAGGATTTTGGCAAGCTCGAAACGGTCTGGCTCCTGGCCCCTTTTTGTGTGGGCCTGGTGCTCGTTTAGCATCTCTCCTGCCTGCTTTATCTGCTTTGGGTCCCCCATTATCACAAGGCGGTCGCCCGGATAGACCTGGAAGTCCGGGCCAGGATCGTAATGCACCCGGCCTGCACGGCTCACAGCCAGTATGGATGCGCCAGTGTTGGCCCGCAGGGGAATGTCGCGCACCTTTTTGCCGGCAAACATGGACCCGGACTGTATGCGGATTTCCTGAAAGGCAATGGGCCAGTCAATGTCTTCGGGCAGGATGTCCATTGCGTGGGTAAGGGCGTCCGCCGCCTGCTCGGAAGCATCCGTGAAGGGGCGGAAAACCACATCCGCCCCGGCCTTGCGGTAAGTGGCGGCTTCGTTCTCATCATGAGCTGTAAGGGCGATTTTGCCCTTGTAGCCCGAATCCTTTAAAAGATGCAGCAGGGGAAGATTAAGCTCCCTTGAGCGCACGGTGCTTATAACCCAGCGGGCGCGGGAAAGGGGAAGGTGGTCGAGCATCTCCGGGTCCGCCATGTCTCCGTAAAGCACGGGCACGCCTATTGAGCGCCATCTTTCCAGGTTGGAAGGGTCAAAGTCCACGCCCACAATGTTTTTTTTGCGGGCCAGCAGGTGGGTTGCAAGCCCGCTTCCGTATCTGCCAAGCCCCAGCATTATGGCATCAAGCTGGCCGGAGTCCTGCAAGGAGCAGGTTTGGGCCTCCCGGTGAGGGTTTTTGCGCTCAAAAATTTTAAGGGGCTTTTCCAGTATCCGGTAAAGAGAGCCTGAATAAAGAATCATGTAGGTGGATGCACAGATGGTCACAACACCCACAAGGGTTATAAGCCCCATTGTTTCCTTGTCAATGTGGCCAAGCGAAAGGCCTAAAGCCGCCACAATGAGCGAGAACTCGCTGATTTGAGCCACAGTGAGGCCGGCCAGAAAGCCCGTGCGGCGGCGGTAGCCCATTGCCCCCATTATGGCAAGCACAATAAGGGGGTTGCCGATGAGCACAAAAATGCTGAACCAGAATGCCGGAACAAGCTGCGTACCAACAGCAGACCATTCAAGGCGTGCGCCCAGATCAATGAAGAAAAACAGAAGCAGAAAATCCCGCAAGCTTACCAGCCTTGCGCCAATTGCATCCCTGTAAGGCGTTGAAGCAAGGGAAATGCCTGCCAGAAAGGCCCCAACCTCCTTGCTGAAACCAAGATAATCGCTTGCAGCCCCCAGAGAAACGGCCCAGGCAATGGCAAAGATGATGAGCATTTCCTGGGAATGGGCCAGCCGCCGCACAAGGCCCGGCAGGACAAAGCGCATGAGAAGCCCGATAACCGTGAGCATTCCCAGGCCCTTTACCGCAATGAAAAGGGATGTAACAAGGGCTGATTCCTCCTGGGCAATCTGGGAGCCAAAGGTTGTAAGGATTACCAAAGCCAGGATTGCGGCAATGTCCTGCACAATGAGAAACCCAATGGCTATCTGGCCGTGGAGGGAGTCTATCTCGCCCTTGTCGGAAAGCAGCTTGACTATGATGATGGTGCTGGAAAAGGTGAGGGCCACAGCAACATAGGCTGAAGCAATAAAGCTCATTCCAAAGCCAAGCGCAATTATAAGGCCAATGGCGCTTGTAAAGATTATCTGCCCCATGCCCGTTGCAAGGGCCACCGGCCCTGTGGAGCGGATGAGGTTAAGATCCAGCTTAAGGCCAACAATGAAAAGAAGAAGTGCAATGCCAATCTGGGCAAGCAGCTCTATCTGCTCATGGCTTTCAATGACCCCTAAAAATGAAGGCCCGGCAAGAATTCCTGCCAGCAGGAACATTATTATAAGAGGCTGGCGCAGCTTCTGGCCCACAGCGGCAAGAAGAGTGGCAAGACCCAGAATTATTGATATTTCGTAAAAGGTTCCACCGGAGGACATTAAGTTTTATTCCTTTCATTTACTGCCAAAACCAGTCTGACCAAAAACAGGCGGAAAAATCCGGCCATTGATGCTTCCCTGCCGCTTTTCATCCAAGCACAAGCCCGGACCAGGGCGCAAAACCTGCAAGAATATACATGACCACGGCAGCATAAAACCCTGCCACCAGATCATCAAGCAAAACCCCCCATCCGCTGTGCAGCCTGCGGTCCACCTGCCGGGCAGGCGGCGGCTTTAATATGTCAAAGAGTCTGAAAAGCACAAAGGCCCAGGCAGCGCAAATCCACAAGGGACCACCAGGAAAAAGAATGGGCACAAGCAAATATCCGGCAACCTCGTCTGCCACCATCTGGGGCGGGTCCTGCCTGCCAAATCTTTTTTGCGCCCAGGGGTTTAAAACAACGCAGGCGGCAGAAGCCCATACAAAAAAGCCTGCAAGGGCAAGGGTAAGGGCAATGCCCTGCAAAACAAGCCCGCAAAACACAAAAACAAGCACACCCAAAAGGGTCCCGAATGTGCCAGGCGCAAATGGCGCAAGCCCAAGCCCAAAGGCTGTTACCTGGGCAAGCCGGACTTTTTCAGTAAGGTTGCTCATGGTCTTTCTTTCCGGAAGATTATGGTACCGTTATCTTTTCCCCTTTAAAACTAACCGCCCCCAGGAGCCTGCCCGTCTGCCAGGGCCTGCAAAGATTTGGCTATCCCGGCTGCCAATTGAGGATTTACAGTTATGCGCAGGGTCTTGGTGCGGCCTGTCTGGCCGTGCACAATAAAAATGGATGCCTTTGGCACTCCAAGGGCCTTGGACAAAAAGTTTATGCACTCCCTGTTGGCGGCCCCCTCAACCGGCGGGGCTGCAAGGCGCAGCTTCAAGGCGTCATCAAAAAGCCCGGCAGCCCCGGTTTTTGATGCCCGCGGCACCACCCGCACCTTGAAGATAAGCCCATCCGCCATCTTTTGCATCCAAAGAGCCACAGTGCCCGCCTTTTATCAATTCACGCTGTTTTTTATGCCCTCTATTATTCCGGCGGATGAAAGGCCCTGCTCCACAGCAACCTTTTGGGTCCTGCCTCCGTAACTTTCCACAATCTGTTTGAAATCATCCTCTGCATCCTCTCGGCCACAGGCAAGAACGGTGGGCTTTAAGGCCTTGAGCAGGCCAACAAAATCCCCCGAAAAAACGGTCACAAAATCAACGCTGTCCAAAGCGCTCACAACCCGCACCCGGTCATTCAACTTCAAAATGGGTCTGCCTGGGCCTTTAAGCCGCGCCACGGAAGCGTCATCTTCCAGGGCCACAACAAGCATATCCCCAAGTTTGCGGGCCTGGGCCAGAAAACCCACATGGCCGCTGTGCAGAAGGTCAAAGCAGCCCCTTGCCAGAACAATTTTTCTGCCCCTTGCCTTTTGCGCCTGCAACTCCTCTGCAAGGCCTTTTGTCGTGCGGAATTTGCGGCTGATGGAATCGGCAGATGAAGTTAAGGCTTCCAGCAATTCCTCTGTACTCACCGTGGCGGTTCCCACCTTGCCCACAACAACACCGGCAGCCTCGTTTGCCACCAGGGCCGCCTGCTCAAAATCTGCGCCCGAAGCAAGGCCCAAACCCAGCACTGCCAGAACCGTATCCCCTGCGCCGGAAACATCAAAAACCTGCCGTGCGCGGGCCTTTATGAGTAAAGACGGCCTGTCTGGGAAAAAAAGCGCCATACCGTCCGGGCCGCGGGTAATGACCAGGCAGGCAAGGGATAGCTCATTTAAAAGCCTTTTCCCGGCCTTTTCCAGGTCATCCTGGCTGAGTATTTCCATTGAGCAGGCTTTGGCAGCCTCTTTAAGGTTGGGCGTAAGAACTGTTGCGCCCTGGTACCGGATAAAATCCAGTCCCTTGGGGTCGGCGATGACGGGCTTTTTGGCAAGAGCGCAGGCATCAATTAGCCGGGATAGAATGCTTGGCGTGAGAATGCCTTTGCCGTAATCGGAAAGGAGAACAGCATCACAGTATTCAAGGCATTTTTCCGCATGGGCAGCCAGCTTGTCCTCAAATCCGGCAGAAAGCGGCAGAATCTTTTCCCGGTCGATTCTCACAACCTGCTGACCTGCCGCCATAACCCTTGTCTTGGTGGTGGTAGGCCGGGAAGGGTCAATCAAAAGACCCTCCACATCCGCGCCCAAGGATTTTAAAAGGGAGGACACATCCCTGCCCGCCGGGTCATCGCCCACAAGGGAAACGGCAAACACCTTTGCGCCTAAAGCAGCAAGGTTGCTTACCACATTGCCCGCCCCGCCAAGTGTGCGGGTGCTGGAATTGACAAGCACCACCTGAACAGGGGCCTCCGGCGAAACGCGGTCCACAGATCCCCACACATACTCGTCAAGCATCACATCGCCCACCACAAGTACACGGCAGCCTGCAAATCGCTTGATGTAGTCGTCCAGTCCCAAATTCCCCCCTTTTGCCGTTAAACCGGCGGCAAAAAGACTGCCTGCTTCACAAAAATAAGGCAGCTCAAAAAAGCTCTTTTCCGAAGCACTTAACGGAAATGCTTCAAGATGAAAACGCGGCTTGCTCTTATTACACCGCAGGCTGTTTTCAGGCAAGAGGTGGGGGGGAGAGACATTTCCCGGCAACCCGAAACCGGGCCGAAAAAAATCTTGTAACCTATTCCGGCAAAATTTTCGGGAAGCACAAAAAAATCAAACCTCTTTCCGCTGTCTGTCATTCGAATTCAACCAGACTATTGACAGCCCTGGTTCCAAGAGGGATAAAAATCCCGGCAGGATATAGGACAAATTTGAAACAGTACCGGTTTTGCGCTTAATTTTTCGGGCAGGATAAAAAAAATGGCTTCTGGCAATGAGGTAATTGTAATAGGCGGCGGCGCGGCAGGGCTTAATGCGGCCCTTACCCTTGCAGAAATGGGAATTGGCGTGTGCCTGCTTGAAAAGGAAGAACTCCTGGGCGGCCATTCCGGGCGCTACGCGTGCAAGGCAACCGATGCCTGTGTTTCCTGCGGGGCCTGCTCCATAAGCCGCATGGTTCAAAAAGCCGGGCAGGAAAAGCTTGTCCGTGTGTTAACCGGCCACAGGGCTGTTGAGGCAAAACAGGAAAATGGCGGGTTTGCCGTCCGGGCCGCAGATTCCAAAGGCCGGGAGGAAGGCATTTTTGCAAAATCCCTTATCCTGGCCAGCGGATTTAGCCCCTTTGATCCTTCAAGTCTGGCTTTGGGTTATGGCAGATTTGCCAATGTTATAAGCAACTACGAACTGGAGATTATTCTGCGCAGGGAAAACAATATCCTGCGCCCCTCCAACAATGAGCCTGCCCAATCCATTGCCTTTATCCAGTGCATCGGCAGCCGCGATGCCAAGCTGGGGCATCTGTGGTGCTCCCAGGTCTGCTGCCCTTCATCCCTGCGCATGGCCAGCCTTGGGCTTGCAAAAAATAAACAGCAGAAAACCTCATTTTTTTATATTGATCTGCAAAACTGCCCCAAGCAGATAAAACAGGCTGATGACAAAAATCTCACCCTGATTCGGGCCATTCCGGCAGATGCCCGTTTGGGCGAGGAGGAAAAAATCGTCCTTGCCTGGATGGACCCAAAAAGCGGGCTGTTGCAGGAGGAGGCCTTTGACCTTGTGGTTCTCTCTGTGGGCATAACCCCTTCTCAAGAAACCCGCTTTTTGCTTTCCGGCCTGACTGGTGAAGATAGCCTGCCCAAGATTTTCGGTTCTGCATCAGGCTCGGTGCATACAGCTATCCCCGGCCTTTTTATGGCAGGATGCGCAAGAGGCCCCATGAGCATTGCAGATTCCATTGCAGATGCAGCCCTTGCAGCCTGGGAGGCAAAAAAGTTTATGGAGAGCAAAAAATAATGGAAGAGCAAAAACAGGAAAACAACCAGCGGCCACGGGTGCTGATTTTAGGAAAAGGCCCCTGGGCAGAGCAGGCTGCAAGCGAGTTGGCCGACCACGGGGCAAAGGTTATCGGCCATGAGGCAGGAGATGCCTCTCCCCTGCTTGCAGGCTGCACAGGCCAGGATGGGGCGTTTACTGTGCGCCTTATGCAGGACGGCGTTATTCAGCAGGAGACCGTCAACCGGATTTTGGTTCTGGGAGAGGCCTTCACCCAAAACCCGGCAGAGGATTACGGCCTTTTGAATAGCGATTTTGCAGGAAGCATTGAGGAAATTCTGCAAAACCCCAACTCCTGGCAGGGCAAAACCGTTGTCTTTTTAACCGGCTTAAAGGATTTGAGCCATCAGTCAGTAACCCTGGATTTTTTAAATGCCGCCCTTTTGCTTAAAAAAGAATCCGGCGCAAAGGTCTTTATCATCTGCGGCCAAATGCAGGTGGCAGCTCCAGGCCTGGAAAGGCTGCTTTTTGATGCAAGGACGGCTGGGGTGGTTGTTTATAAGCTAAACAGCGCCGATGCCCTTGAGATAAGCAGTCAAAAAGATGGCCCATACCGCCTTTTGTTTGAGGACATGGCTTCCAGAAAACAGGTGGAGCTTGTGCCGGATTTTGTTGTGCTGCCCCAAAACCCGGCTCCAGACCCTTCTCTTGCAGAAATTGCTTCTCTGCTGGGCCTGGAAACCGATGAAAACGGCTATCTTCAGTCTGCAAATGTGCACCGCCTTCCCCTTGCCACCAACCGTGCAGGGGTAATTGTGGCCGGCCCGGCAAGGGATGCAGCAACTCCGGCCCAACGAAAGTCCCAGTCAATTTTGGGAGCAGCCCTTGCCCTGATTCCAACGGCAGAAGCTGCCCCAAAAAACCGGCAGGCGGCAATCAATACCAGGGCCTGCATTCATTGCCTCACCTGTTTTCGCATCTGCCCTCACAAGGCTGTGCATAAGGAGGAAGGCAAGCTCACGGTTCTGACAAATGCCTGCCAGGCCTGCGGAATATGCGCTGCCGAGTGCCCGCGCCTGGCAATATCAATGGAAGACGGCTGGCTGGTAAAAAACAATGCTGCTCCAGGGCAAACGCAGGCAACAGGGGGCTTTGAACCTAAAATTTTTGTTTTCACCTGCGAAAACTCCTCGGCGATCGCTGCAAAGGCCCAGGAGGATTTCTCCTGGCCGCCAAACACAGAAGTTTTCTCCCTGCCCTGCCTTGGTGGGCTTTCCCTTGCAGCAATTTTAAGGGCCATTGATACTGACAAGGCAGACGGGGTTCTTGCCCTTGCCTGCCACGAGGGCAACTGCCATTCCGGCACAGGCAGCCTTTTGGCCCGCAGGCGCATAAAGCAGGCAGCAGGGCTTCTCAAAGCAGTCGGCGCAGAAAGCAAAAGGGTGGGTGCATTCACCCTTGCGGCAAACAGCGAAACAGCATTAAAACAGGCGGTGGAAACATTTTGGGAGCAGATTAAAGCCATAGGCCCTGCCCGGTCCGCAAAATAATGCCGCCCATCTGCCTAAAAAAAATGGTTTGCCCTTTTATACAGGAGAAGCGCAAAAATGGAGCATTTTGAAAACCCCCTAAACCCTGCCCTGCTTGACCGCTCATTTTCGCTGGACAGGCCCTTTATGCAGGATGCCTGCCAGACCTGTGCAGCCTGCTCAAGCACCTGCCCTGTAACCGGGGTGGATGGCTTTGACCCAAGAAAACTGGTTCGCCTTGTTTCAATGGGCTGCCAGGATGAGGCCGCCCAATCCCGCTGGCCCTGGATATGCACCCTGTGCGCCAAGTGCGAATCCGTCTGCCCGATGGAAGTGAAAATCTCCAGCCTAGTCCGCTCCATAAGAAGCTTAAGGCCCAGGGATGAGGTTCCAGGGATTCTCCACAAGGGCCTGGCAATGGCTTTGGAAACAGGCAACAACCTGGGCATTCCCGACGAGGACTTTGCCTTCATCGTTGAAGATGTGGCTGCGGAATTAAGGGAAGAGCCGGGCTATGAGGATTTCACCGCACCCGTGGACAAGGCCGGGGCCAACATAATGGTCACCATCCACAACAAGCTTGTGAACACCCATACCGATGACCTGAAACACTGGTGGAAAATCTTCCACAAGGCCGGAGAGGACTGGACAATTCCAGCCAGCAACTGGGAGGGTGTAAACTGGGGGCTTTTCACCGGGGATGACGCTGCCCAGAAGGTGCTTGTGGGCCGAATAGTGGAGAATATGGAGAGGCTTGGCGCCAAAACGCTTATGTGGCCGGAATGAGGGCACGCATATCTGGCGACCAGGTCTGGTCTCGAAAAACATTATCCCCAGGTTTTAAAGAAATTTGAATTCGTCACGGTATTCGACCTTTTAATCCGCTACATCAAAGAAGGCCGCATAAAGCTCGACAAGAAGAAAATTTCCCAGCTTGCCACCTATCACGACCCCTGCAACTACGGGCGAAAAGCCCAAACCCTTTTCGGCCACGGCTACTTTGATGAACCCCGCTGGATATTGGATCAATGCCTTGAAAACTGGGTTGACCTGTATCCCAGCAGGCAGACCCAGTTCTGCTGCGGAGGCGGCGGCGGAACCCTGGTTACAGGCTACGACCAGGAGCGGATTCACTACGGCAGAAAGAAAATGCAGCAGATAAAGGATGTGGGCGCAAAACTTCTTGTTGTGCCATGTCATTCATGCCACGGACAGTTGAACAGCATTAAAAAGCATTACGGCATGGAGGATCTGGAGGTGAAGTATCTGTGGGAACTTGTCGCAGATATAATATAGGGCAGCCCCAGGAAAATGTTGGAGGGCGGCCCCAGGAAAACGATAGCTGTGTTGCACTTCGCTGTGCAAGGAGCTCGATGTACCAGCAGTACACCTTCGTCCTTGCCCAGCTCGTGCGCCTTGCTATCCTTTCCCTGGAACCGCCCCGCAGGTTTTTGGTTTAAGGGGGAAAAGCGCAAGCCTTGCTCTCGTCTCCCTGGAACCGCCCTGTGCGTAAAGGGTTGAGGGTGAGGCAAAGAGCCCGAAAGTCAGTCACATACTTTGAGTATGCTCCCTCCCTTCTCGCTTGCGCGCCTTGTTCTTCTTTCCCTGGACCCGCCCTGTACGATGGTGGTTAAAGGGAAAAGGCTGCAAAAATAGTAGATTGGGTGGTTCTTGCGCTTTAAGCGCAAGGTTCACCCAACGAATACCTTAAACCGTATGCCCCCTCCCTTCTCGCTCGCGCGCATTGTTCTTCTTTCCCTGGAACACCCGCAAACCTTAAATGACCATCCTTGTGTAAAGCTCCGCCAAGCCTTCCCTGAAATCGCTGGTGGTAAAAAAACTCTTCTTTTTGCTTGCAAAAAGCCCTCTTTTTTATTATGAAGTTCGATTTGGCACGGCACCGTCAAAAGGGCGGCGTCCGTGCGCCATACTGCACGCCTCTGGACTGCGGGCCAGGTGCTTTTCTAACCAAAAGCCGGCAGCGCAGGAAGAAGGAGGCGGAAGAAAAAACCATTCAATAAAGGAGCTGTTGAGATGAGTAGTGTCACCATGAAGGAACTTTTGGAAGCAGGCGTCCATTTCGGGCATCAAACAAAGCGGTGGAACCCCAAGATGAAGCCCTATATCTTTGGGGCCAGAAACGGCATTTACATCATTGACCTGCAAAAGACCGCAAAAATGTTTGCACGGGCAATGAGCTTTCTTACCGAAACCGCAGCCCAGGGCAAAAGCATACTGTTTGTGGGCACCAAGAAGCAGGCGCGGGAAACAATCTACGAGGAAGCCAACCGCTGCGAGGCCTTTTATGTGCAGAACCGCTGGCTTGGCGGAATGCTCACAAATTTCCAGACCATCAAAAAAGGCATTGACAGGCTTAACTACTTAAATCGCATCATTGCAGACGGCACCATCAGCCGCTTCCCCAAAAAGGAAGCCATAAACATGGAGCGCGAGCGGGTGAAGCTGGATGACAACCTCGGTGGCATCCGCACCATGACAAAGCTGCCCTCCGCCCTTTTTGTGGTTGACCCCAAAAATGAGGAAATCGCGGTGCGTGAGGCAATCCGCCTCAATATCCCCATTGTGGCCCTGGTGGACACCAACTGCGACCCGGACGGCATTGATTACCTCATCCCCGGCAATGACGATGCCATCCGCTCCATCCGTCTTATCACCTCCAAAGCGGCAGACGCCGTTGAAAAGGGCCGTGCCATCTACGCCGAACGCCAGGCAGCCCAGAAGGAGGAGGAGCAGGAAACAAAGCCTGATCCTGAAAAGAAGGCCCCCAGGAGCAAAAAACCTGCCCCTGCCCCTGTAGCCCAGACAGCCCAGGAGGAGGAAGGCGGCCCCATCATTGAGCGCATAAAGCGCCAGGAACAGCCTGCCCAGCCTCAAGAGGCCCAGGAAGAAGCCTGATATAAGGTTTTGCAGGGCGTGCCTGTTGCGCCTTGAAGCAAATGCGGACCAACGCAATAAATTTCCGGCCAAAACCGGATTATACTTATTTTTCAAAACTGCTAAATCCGTCTCTTGAAGGGAGGGGTTGTTTCCCCTCCCTTGACGGGACAACAAAAGGAGAGCGTTTCATGGCAGAGATTACAGCGGGCATGGTAAAGGATCTGCGCGAAAAAACAGGCGCAGGCATGATGGACTGCAAAAAGGCACTGGCCCAAACCAATGGTGATATGGAACAGGCCATTGATTTTCTGCGCAAAAAAGGAATCGCCACGGCCCAGAAGCGCGCCGGCCGCAGCGTTTCCGAAGGCTCGGTTCAATCCTACATCCACATGGGCGGCAAAATCGGCGTTCTTGTGGAAATAAACTGCGAAACCGACTTTGTGGCAAAGAACACAGACTTTCTTGAATTCTGCAAAGATATTGCAATGCACATTGCAGCCACTTCGCCCCTGGCAGTAAGGCCCGAAGAGGTTAACCCGGCAGTAATCGAGAGAGAGCGCGAGGTTTACAAGGGTCAGGTTCTGGAGATGGGCAAGCCTGAAAATGTTGCCGACAAAATTGTTGACGGAAAGATGAAAAAGTTTCTGGCCGACAACTGCCTTATGAACCAGGCCTTTGTCAAAAACCCGGACCTTACGGTTCAGGATTACCTCAACGAGGTCATCGGCAAGACCGGCGAAAACATAATTATCCGCCGCTTTGCGCGCTTTGCCCTGGGTGAGTGATCATTATGGCTTATGCCAAATACAAAAAAGTGCTGCTGAAGCTTTCCGGAGAAGCCCTGATGGGGGATCAGGGCTTTGGCATAAGCCCGGACTATCTGGCCTATGTGGCAGACGAAGTCCGCAGCGTGCATGATATGGGCTGCCAGCTTGCCCTTGTAATCGGGGGGGGCAACATTTTCCGGGGCATAGAATCCTCGTCCTTTGGCATGGATCGCACCAGCGCAGACCACATGGGAATGCTGGCAACGGTCATAAACGCTCTAGCCCTGCAGGATGCCCTGGAAAAAAAGGGAATGCAGACCCGTGTGATGTCTGCCATAACCATGCCCCAGGTGGCCGAGCCTTACATACTGCGGCGGGCGCTGCGGCATCTGGAAAAAGGCCGGGTGGTGATTTTTGCAGCCGGAACCGGCAACCCCTATTTCACCACAGACACGGCCGCCGTGCTGCGGGCACAGGAAATTCATGCCCAGATACTGCTCAAGGCAACCCGCGTGGACACCCTTTATGATGCAGACCCTGCAAAGGTGCCGGACGCAAAGCCCATTTTAAAGACCACGCACCGCTTTGTGCTGGAAAAAGAACTCCGTGTCATGGACATGACCGCAATTTCATTGGCCCTGGACAACAATCTGCCGGTTCAGATTTTCAACCTGTCTGGAGCGGGCAATATTCGCCGGGCCGTGTGCGGTGAATCCGTGGGTACCTATATTTCCGCCCAATGAGGCTTGTGGCCACCCCTTCTTGAGCCGGATCCGGCCTTTGTCCCTTAAAACCCGGTTCCGGCTGCTTTGGCGAGGTGCAACATGCTTGAGCTTGTTTACGAAGAATCCCGTGAAAAAATGGAGAAGTCCATCTCCCACCTTCAGCAGGACCTGCTGCGCATCCGCACGGGCCGCGCATCCCAGTCCTTGCTGGACGGCATAAGGGTGGACTACTACGGCACCCCGACCCCCATCAGCCAAATGGCGACCATAAGCGTGCCCGAAAGCCGCCTTATAACAATCGCCCCCTGGGATGCCTCGGTCATCAATGATGTGGAAAAGGCCATCTTGAAATCGGATCTGGGCCTTACACCAAACAATGACGGCAAAATAATAAGAATCTCCATTCCGGCCCTTACCGAGCAGCGCAGAAAAGAGCTTGTAAAGGTTATAAACAAGATGTGCGAGGAGCAGAAGGTTGCTGTTCGCAACATCCGCCGCGAAGCAAACGAAAACCTTAAAAAATTCAAAAAAGACGGCGATATAACCGAGGATGAAATGTTCAAGGGCCAGGATGAGGTGCAGAAAATCACAAACGAGCACATCGAAAAAATAGACAAGGTTTGCCAGGCCAAGGAAAAGGAAATTCTTGAATTCTGATTGCAAAAACGCGCCTACACCGGATTTGGACCTTGGCCTGGATTCCTCAAAACTTCCATGCCATGTGGCCATTATCATGGACGGCAACGGGCGCTGGGCGCAGAAAAGGCTTTTGAACCGGATTCAGGGGCACGAAAAAGGCTCGGATGCGGTGCGCCGAATTGTGCGGGCAAGCCGTCAGGCAGGCATAGGGTATCTCACCCTCTATGCCTTTTCCACGGAAAACTGGCAGCGCCCCAAGATGGAAGTTAGCGCCCTGATGGGCCTGTTGAAAAGGTTTTTGAAAAGCGAGGAAGCCCTTATGCTGGAAAAGGGTATCCGCCTAAATGTGGTGGGCGACAAGTCCCGCCTTCCTGCTGATGTTCAAAAGGCCCTGGACAGGGCCATATCCGTAACAAGCGCCAACAATGACATGGTTCTTTCACTGGCCCTTTCATACGGAGGCCGCGAGGAATTGGTCCGGGCAGCCCGAACTTTGGCGGCAAAGGCCAAAAATGGCGACATTGCGCCGGAAGCCATAAACGAAAAAGAAATTTCCTCCTTCCTTTACACGGCGGATATGCCGGACCCGGATCTTGTAATCCGCACAAGCGGAGAGTTGAGGATATCCAATTTTCTGCTTTGGCAGATTGCATACGCCGAGTTTTTTTTCACGCCCACCCTCTGGCCGGATTTTTCTACTGAAGAATATTTTTCAATTCTGCGCGACTTTGCGGGCCGCCAGCGCCGTTTTGGCAAAATCGGCAGCCAGGCCCAGGAGGGGCAGGCATCCCCCTCAAAGAGCGCTACTGGTGCTGCGGAGTCCCCATGAGTCTTTCTTCCCATGCCAAACGCTGGATAACCGTTGCCTTTGTGGCGCCGGTACTTATCGTGTTTTTTCTTTCCGCCCCTGCGGGAGCGGTTACTGTTCTTGCTGCCATTGTTGCGGCTTTAGCCCTGTGGGAGTATTTCAGCCTTTTTGTTGGCACAAAAAGCCCGGCGGATTTGGGCTACCTCCTGGCTGTGGTAATTGGTTCGGGCATAATGTGGGCCGGTTGTTCAGGTGCTTTTCCCGTGATGCTGGTACTGCTGTGGGTAACGGTCTTTGTCTTTTCATCAAGGACAATCATCCGCTACAATCAGGGAAGACCCGGTTTTGATGTTCTGGTAAAGGAGTCCATGGCCATCCTTTACATACCCTGTATGCTCACATCCATTGTTCTCATCCGGGCATCGGAAGACGGGGTTTCATGGCTGTTTCTGGTTCTTTTTCTGGCCTTTATTTCAGATACCGGCGCTTTTTACGCAGGCAAGTTTTTGGGCAAGCGCAAACTCATTCCCAAAATAAGCCCTGCCAAAACAGTTGAGGGCGCTTTGGGCAGCATTGCGGCGGATATAATTGTTGTTGTTGTCTTTAAGCTGATTGTGCCTGCAATGGCAGACCTTTCCTGGGGCTTTATGTTAAGCATGGCTGTTTGCGCGGCTGTGGCAACCCAGATAGGCGACCTCTTCGAATCCATGTTAAAGCGCAGCTACAATGTAAAGGATTCGGGCATTTTCTTTCCCGGCCACGGCGGAATGCTCGACCGCATTGACGGTCTGCTTTTCACGGGACCTGTGGTGCTGGGCTTCATGCTGGCAGCCGCGTCCTGAAAATGCCCGGCAAAGGGGCGCTTTTTAGCCCGGCATCCAGCATTGCGCAACCAAAAAGGCCCGGCAAAAGGCGGCTTGTTTCATGATAAACTTGAGCATACTCGGCTCCACAGGCTCCATAGGAAAAAACGCCTGCTGGGTGGCAAAGAATTTTCCGGAAAAGTTTTCCGTCAAGGCCCTCACCGCATCCACAAGCATAAAAGCCCTTGCTGACCAGATAGCCGCCTTTAAGCCCGAAATGGCAGTGGTGCGCGACAAGGAGCAGGCACAAAAGCTTTCCGCCCTTGTTGGAAAAAATACCTGCCGCATAGATTACGGGCCAGACGGCTACGCAAAGGCCGCAAGCCTGCCGGGTGTTGATACTGTAATTTCTTCAACCGTGGGCGCAGCAGGCCTTGTTCCCACCCTGGCAGCCGTGGATGCAGGAAAAACCGTGGCCCTTGCCAACAAGGAGGCCCTGGTCATGGCCGGAGGCCTGGTCATGGAGCGGGCAAGGCTCTCCAGCGTGCGCATTCTGCCCATAGATTCCGAGCATTCAGCCATTTTCCAGTGCCTTGCAGGCCACAACCGGGACGAGCTTTCCCGCATCTGGCTCACTGCTTCGGGCGGGCCTTTTCTTAACACCCCTGTTGAGGATTTCGCCTCAATCACGCCGGAAATGGCCCTGGCCCATCCAAACTGGGACATGGGGGCGAAAATCTCAATTGATTCAGCCACCATGATGAACAAGGGCCTTGAGGTGATTGAGGCCAGATGGCTCTTTGATGTGAGCCAAAAGCAGATTGCGGTTCTGGTGCATCCACAGAGCATTGTCCATTCAATGGTGGAGTATGTTGACGGCTCGGTAATCGCCCAGATGGGCAAGCCGGATATGCGCTGCGCAATTGCCTATGCCATGAGCTTTCCGGAGCGGCTGGCTCTGCCCGTGCCTCCTCTGGATTTTTACCAGACAGCGCCCCTTAACTTTATGAAACCCGATACAGGCAAATTCCCCTGCCTGGCTCTTGCATTTAAAGCCCTTGAACAGGCACAGACCTACCCTGCCGTGCTCAATGCGGCAAACGAGGCGGCGGTGGAAGCCTTTCTGAACAAAAAAATCGCGTTTTTACAAATTCCTCACATTGTCTCCCTGGCCCTTGATGCCCACAGGCCCGGCTCCGGGAGCAATCTGGCCGACATCCTTGGTGCTGATGCATGGGCAAGGAAATTTGCGGCCAAGGCGGTGGCAAAATAATGTTTGCAACCCTGTTTGTTTTCATACTGGTTTTGGGTCTTCTGGTTTTTGCCCACGAGCTTGGGCATTTTCTCTTTGCCCGGCTTTTCAAGGTGGGGGTGGAGACCTTTTCTTTAGGCTTTGGCCCACGGCTTTTCGGCTTCAAGCGGGGCATGACCGATTACCGGGTCTCTGCCGTGCCCCTTGGCGGCTATGTAAAAATGGTGGGCGAAGACCCGGGTGATGACATAAGCCCCGAAAAAGCCGCCCTCTCCTTTTCGCACAAGCCTGTTTTTGTGCGGGCCTTCATTGCCGCATTCGGCCCCCTTTTCAACCTGCTGCTGGCGCTTGTGATTTTCTGGATGATGTTCCAGTTGGGGGGCTTGAGAATAATGTCCCCGGTAATTGAGGGAGTGAGTGAGGATTCCCCGGCAGCCGTGGCAGGCATGGAGGCGCAGGATACGGTCCTTTCCATAAATGGAAAAAAGGTGAAGGACTGGAGCCGCATGGCCGAACTTATCGCCAATTCCAACGGCAGGCCTTTGCAGGTGGAGGTTTTGCGGGATGAAAAGGTGATAAGCTTTTTGATTTTGCCAGATGAGGTGCCGGGCCGCAACATATTAGGCGAAGCCCAGACCAATTACCGCATAGGCGTGGAAGGCGGGCAGATAAGAAAGCCAGGCCCAATTGAGGCCTTTGTTTACGGCAGCAGGGAAACCTGGGAGTGGGTGAGGCTCACAGGCTGGTTTGTCTCCAAAATGTTCACCGGCACGGTACCCATAAAGGCAATGGGCGGCCCCATACAGATAGCCAGGGAAACGGGCCGCCAAGCCAGGGCAGGCATTGTCAACCTTTTCTACCTGGTGGCCGTGCTGTCGGTAAACCTTGCGCTCATCAACCTTTTGCCCATACCCATCCTTGACGGCGGGCATCTGCTCTTCCTTGCAATAGAGGCCATACGCAAAAAGCCCGTAAGCATAAAGGTGCGCGAAATATCAACCCAGGTGGGGCTTGCCCTGCTTGTTGGCCTTATGATGGTGGTTTTTTACAACGATTTTATGCGGGTGCGCGATTCGGGCAATGTAATTTTTGTGGATGATGAAAAAAGCTCCATTGCTGCCCACAGGTTAAGGCTGGAATCCGCCGGGAAAAGCATGATTCAGGCTGGCTCCGTGGAGAGGATTCTGATCTTTCTTGAGGAAAACCCCAATGAAAAGGTTGATGCCATCATCTTGAGCCAGGAGCAGGTGTCTGATATTGACGAGGCAACAAGAAAAATAAAGGAGTTGCGCCCGGACATCGCAATTATTGCCATAGCCGCCGAAGGCCATGAGGAGGATTTGCCCGATACCCCCGTCATCTCCGGCCTTTTTGCCTGGCTTTATCATCCCCTTGAGCATCAGGACATTCTGGGCGCCCTGGAACAGGCCCGCAAGGAGGCGCAGGAGAAAGAATCCGTGCAGGCAGAGCAGGACAATCAATAACAACCCTGCCCTGTCCACTTGAAAATACGCCCAG
>JASEHB010000287.1 GCA_030018745.1 Desulfatibacillaceae bacterium
TTCTGTCTCAAAAATCCGGCTTTTTAAAACTCTAATAACAGTTGGAGGAATTATCATGCGTTTTTCCAAAAACAACGATGTTCTGGGAACCACCAACCGCGGCAATGCCGCCGAATCCGGCCTGTGCACGCTCTGCCGTGCAGACTGCATGGGAAAGTGCGAAACCTGGCTTTCCAGCCTTGTGGGCAGGAAGCTTCTTTACCCCCGCGATTTTGGCGCAGTTACTGCCGGCGCAAACAACACCACCCATGTTGGGGTTTCCTACAACTCCCTGCGCATACAGGGCTATGCCTACGGCTCGCACGGCCTTGCCAAGGGCCTTTCCTCCGACCCGGATGACTGCATATTTCCAAATGTCAGCCTTGAAACGGAATTCGGCACAAAAAAGAAGACCAAGGCCCGCATCCCGCTCATGACCGGCGCTTTAGGCTCCACCTTTGTGGCCGAGCGCTACTGGGACTCCTTTTGCATCGGCGCTTCGCTGGTGGGCATTCCCGTTGTCATAGGCGAAAATGTTGTAGGTGTTGACAGGAATTCCGAAATCGGGGCAGGCAAGGACAAAAAAGGCAAAATCAAGGTCTCGCCGGAGCTGGATCGCCGCATCAACGGATACCTGCGCTATTTTGACGGCTACGGCGCAATCATAGTCCAGCTAAATGTGGAAGACACCCGAAACGGCGTTGCAGAATATGTTGTCAATAAGTACGGCGACAAGTGCATCATAGAGCTTAAATGGGGCCAGGGCGCCAAAGACATCGGCGGTGAAATTCAGGTCACCAGCCTTGATTACGCTCTTTTCCTTAAAAAACGCGGCTATGTGGTTGATCCTGACCCCACATCCCCGGTTGTCCAGACCGCCTTCAAGGAAGGGGCCATCAAATCCTTTGCCCGTCACAGCCGACTGGGCGGCACCAACCTGTCAACCGTGGATCAGGTGCGCGAGGATTTCATGAGTTCCGTTGCATACCTGCGCAAGATAGGCTTTGAGCGCATCACCCTCAAGACCGGCTCCTATGGAATGACAGAGCTGTCCATGGCCATCAAATTTGCAACGGACGCAGGGCTTGATCTGCTCACCATTGACGGCTCCGGCGGCGGAACCGGCATGAGCCCCTGGAACATGATGCAAAGCTGGGGTGTTCCATCCGTGCTGCTCCACGCCAAGGCCTACGAATACGCAAGCATCCTGGCCGCACGGGGTCAAAAACCCGTGGATCTGTCCTTTGCCGGCGGCTTTGCCCTTGAGGATTCCATTTTCAAGGCCCTGGCCCTTGGCGCTCCTTACACCAAGCTTGTGTGCATGGGCCGGGCCGTAATGATTCCGGGCTTTCTTGGCTCCAACATCGAAGGGGCGCTTCATCCGGAGCGCAGGGAAAAGCTCTGGGGCAACTGGGACAAGCTGCCCAAAACCGTATCCGAATACGGCAACAGTGCTGAAGAGATTTTTGCCTCCTACTTTGATGTCCAAAAGAAGGTGGGCAAAAAGGAGATGAAGAACATCCCTTATGGCGCAATCGCCTTCTGGACCCTGGCCGACAAGCTGGCCTGCGGAGTGCAGCAGCTTATGGCAGGCGCCCGCAAGTTCTCGCTGGATAAAATAGACCGCAGCGACCTTTTTGCGGCCAACCGCGAAACAGCCCAGGAAACCGGCATCTGGCATGTTTGCGATGCCAATGACGAGACAGCCAAAAAGATTCTGATTTCCTGACATTAACCGGCAGGCAAAACTGTGCGGGGGAGGCCCATCTTCAAAAAGGCCTCCCCCGTTCTGTTTATACCCGGCTGTAATCGTTGGCGCCTGGCCACACGCCACAGGAATATTTTGCGCAGGCAGAAATAAAAAAAGGAACCCTGATTGACCACGGGTTCCTTAATTGACTGCCTGTATTTTTAACTGTAAGGCAAATTCCCTACAGATTTAGAACTTGCGCCAATCCTGCTCATCTTCCTGCTGGTCAGCCTCCCACCTGGCTGCCTCCAAAACCTTTGACCAGGCCACCATTGTTCCAGAAGCGTCCGGCGGGCCGTTCACCTGGCCTGATGCCGCGCTTTCAAGGCTGGAGAGCCAGTTAAGGCGCACGGCAGAGCCGTTGAAGCGCTTGGCTGGCGCATGATCTTTGGAGGCAAGGCCGTTCTTTTTTCCGTTTACCCCATCCCCAGCAATGTGGGCCACATACACAGGGGATGACCAGCGGGCAAGAAAAGCACCCGGATCTTCTCCAGACAGGGTCTTTAACCGCATATCCTGTTGTTTATTCATGGTGCCCCCGTTTGTTGCTGAATTTTTACCTGTTGATATATTTTATTAGTCAGGCTGAATTTTGTCAATAAAAAATTATGCCCCCTTATTGCCGATAACAGTTATAAGGACCCAGTTGCAGTGTGCGGCAACCGTATTGGCAAATGTTGCCTTAACTGCAACTTTGGCGTATAAATTAAATTTAAACCCGCCTGCTGCCGAAAAACTAAAAACCGGGGATTTTTTGCTCTGCTGCCGTTGTTTTTCGGAAAAGGCTTTTAAAAAACAACCTGGCTGCACCACTTAAAAGCCTGACGGCCTTTATATACAAGGCCGCAAAGGAGGCAACAGCAATGCATTTTCGCCCGGCTTGGTTTTGCACGCTGATTTTATGTTTAAGCCTTTTTTTTGTCCCGCTCGCAGGCGCTTCCGAAAAATTCTTCTGGAAAACCGCCACCCTGGCCCCGGATGGCATCGGCTGGTCCAAGCACATGAAGGAAATAATTTTCCCTGAAATGGAAAAATCCACCAAGGGCAACCTGCAAATCAAGGTTTACTGGGGCGGCGTGATGGGTGACGAGGAGGATTACATCACCAAAATCCGCATCGGTCAGCTCCAGGGCGCAGGGCTTTCCGCCCAGGGAACCTTTGTTGCCTGCCCTCCCATGACCGCTCTTGGGCTTCCTTTTCTTTTCAACGATTATAACGAGGTTGACTATGTAAAAGCCTATATGCAGGAGAGCTTTGATCTTCGCATGAGCGACCGGGGCTTTTTCATGGTGGGGTGGATAGACCAGGACTTTGATCAGATTTATTCCAGCAAATATCCCATGGCCACCCTTGATGATTTTAAAAAAACCCGTTTTATTGTGTGGTACGGCCCCATGGAGGCTGCCCTTTTTAAGGCCTTTGGGGCAAGCGCCTACCCGGTGAATGTGCCAGAACTGGCCACGGCCGTTCGCCAGGGCGTGGCCGATGGAGCCATAGGCCCGGCAGTGTGGGTGGTGGGCGCGCAGCTTTACAGCAAGCTTGCCTTTGTAAATCCCATGCGTATCCGCTATTCCCCTGCAAGCATAATCCTTACAATGGACGCATGGACTTCCCTGCCCGATGAATATCGTCAGGACTTCTACCAGCAGCGCCTGGAGCTTGGGTGGCGCTACACCAATCTGGTGCGCCAGGACAACGAGAAGTTTTTAAACGCAATGCTCCAGTATGGTGTCAAAAAAACCGAGATGAAGCAGCAGGACTACGAGGCCATAAAGGCCAAGGCCATGGAAGTGTGGCCCGTTGTGACGGGCGATTTGTTCCCAAAGGCTGTTCTGGATGAAATTACCGGACACCTTGAGGATTTTCGGGCCGGCAAGCGCCTTACACTGGAGCATCTGTTGAGGCTTTCCAAAATTCCTGACAGCGATGCCGCCAATCCCGAATTTATCGAGCGCATAAAGCAAATGGTCAAGGAAAGCATGGCAGCCTATGGCCATGATCCTGCGGGCCTTCTTGATGCAGGCTCCATCTCAAACTGAATATGAGCCGGGCAGCAGGCCCGCCTTTTCTTAAAATTGTCAAACCGGCCAACAGGCCTTTAATACAGGCAAAATTATGACTTTTACCCCTGTTATTGCAGGTCTGGCCCAGTACACCCAGTCCAGGCAGGCACCAAACCCGCTGGACCCTTTGGGGCTGATGACCCTTACCGCCCGCGCCGCCCTTGAAGATTCCGGCTGCGCAAAGCTGCTCCAGGCCATTGATGCTGTTTATGTGGCCAACATAGTTTCCTTTACCTATGGGGATGTCTGCTTGCAGCTTGCCCAAAACCTGGGCATAAATTCCAAAGACAGCCGCTATTCCTCCATTGGCGGAAACACACCCCAGAAATTTGTAAACGAGGCAGCCCTTGCCATTGAAACAGGAAGGGTAAAGGCGGTTCTTATAACCGGCGCAGAGGCTGCCTATGCGGTTCGCCGGGCAGACAAAGGGCAAATCACCCTAAACTGGCCGCCCAAAACCGAGCCGCTTTATTACTCGGATGCCGAAAAGCCCGGCTTCACCGATACGGAGGCTGTTTACGAAG
>JASEHB010000288.1 GCA_030018745.1 Desulfatibacillaceae bacterium
TGTTGTTGCAACCCCTGACGGCTGTCCGGCGCGAACGGCCAGCGGCCGAGAATGGGCCAATAATAGCTCGTCGGAGGCCGCTGGCTCAACGGCCGAAGGCTTTGGATAAAAAATCGTTTTCAACGGCAAGCCGCCCTATCTTGGCATGCAACTCCTTGATTTGGTCCTCTTGCGATTTCTCGTTGCGGGCCTTCCCGTTTGAGAAAATTTCGGTCAGACCCTCCCTCGCCTGGCTTTTCCATTTGGCAATCATGTTCGCATGCACGCCATACTTGGCGGAAAGCTGCGACATGGTCGAATCGCCCGCCAACGCCTCCAATGCCACTTTTGCCTTGAACTCCGCAGAAAAAACTCTCCTCTTTGCCATTTTGGTGGTCCCTCCTTAAGACCTTGGAATCCACCTTAACAGACTGTCCGTTTTTTGGGGACCACTTCTCCTCAAGCAGGCAAAAGAATAGACAGTTAGTATTCCTTCATCCGGCGCTCATTGAGCAACATAAACGCCTCCCTGTCTCCAAGGGCAAAAACATCGTCCTTGCTGGTGGATTTTTTTGCCAGGTCCATCAGCAGGTCATTGCTTAAAACCAGAATGTCAGGATGAAGCTTCTGCATTCGGGCAAGGCTGTCCTTTGCAGTCTTGTTTCTGGCCTGGCTTTCAAAGGAAAATGGAAGGGTCACGGCAGCCATTACTGTTTGGGCCTGTTTGAGGGCTTCCTGCAACACAACAGGTGCGGCCCCGGAGCCTGTTCCACCGCCAAGACCCGCCAGAATGAATATGCTTGAATAACCGGCAAGCTCTTTGCGGATTCTTGCAAGAGCTTTTATGGCAGCCATGCGGCCAACATCAGTGTCGCCCTTTGTGCCGCCCTTTTTTATGGAGCCGATTATCAATGTCCTGCAAAAGGTTGCTGCTTCAAGGCTTTCCCTGTCCGTGTTAATGGCCAGGCAGTCCCGTGCTCCCCATGCTGCAAAGTTTTTAAGGCTGTTGGTGCCGCCTCCGCCAATGCCAATGAAAAGGCTCTTTGATTTGCGTTTTGCTCCCTGCTCTTTCATTTTTGCCTCCTTTGTTGCTTAAAAAAAGCCGATTTTGACAAAATCCGCCTCATCTGCCGGAAAGGGGTCAGATTCTGTCCAGCCTTCCAGTTTGAGGTCTGATTCAATGTGCCTGCGGGCAGCCTTTGCAGCCAGGGGGCCAAAAAACCTTTCCACCTGGGCGATTCCTGCCTTGTGGTGCCTTACCCTTCTGGGCTTTTGCGCTTTTTTCCACCTTTTTGAGCAGTTGGCGACCTATGCCCTTTTTCCTCCGGGCAGCATCCACAGTCAGCCAGCCCAACTCGCAGCTGTACTTTGTTGAAAAGATATCCAGGCAGTAACCAGCCACACCAAGTATCTTGCCGTCTTCTTCCCAGACAAAGACCTTGTCCCCGGCAGGATCATCAAAATACTGCCTGTAATAGCGCCTTGCGAATGCTGTGTCATAGGGCATGGACGCAGCTATAAGGGCTATAATTTGCTTGGCATCCTCTTTTTTTGCTTTCCTGATCATGGCTCACCTCTTTCTAAATGATAATAGCCTTAACTGGCTGCCAAAAGGCTTATCCGCAGGCCTTCTGGTATGTTTCGGGCAACATCTGCCGCCCATACGATTTCTGCATTCTCACTGGCCAGATTTTCTATTGTGTCTCCAAACAGGGTCAGATCCTCAATTTCCAGACCAAGACGGCTGTCTGCACAGATGACCCCATAGATTGCGCTGGCCCGGCGCAGTAAGTCCTGATGGAAATTCCCATTGACCAGTTCTTCCATGCACTGCCTTGTTGTGCGGCCTGTCTGGATGATGGCGCGGCACCTGGCTCCACCACCCAATACAGCTTCAAAATCGGCCAGATCCAGGTTGATAAGACCAGGCAGGGCGACTGAAATGCAGATGTCTTCAATTACACTGGCAACAGCGGAGCAATATGACTTGGCAGGTAAATGCCCAACTTCAATAGTGCACGCCTTCTGCATAGGGAAAAGGCCTTCAAGGCCGGAAAGTTCAGCCTCATTGCCTTCATTAATGTTTATGAACATTGCCTCCTCGTTTTTAAGGGCGGCTGTTTTAAGAGCCTTTAACCGGGCATTATCCGGCGTGCCTGCAAAAAAGACGATTCGGCTTTTTTCAAGCATCTTCAATGCGTTTTTTGCATTCTTTTCAAAACTTGTTGCCAGCATAAAACCAGGGCCTGAATTAAAAAGCCCTTTCCGGCAAAAATGCTCTGCCAGCCTGTTGCCAAAAGTCCCCATGCCTATAAAACAGGCCTGGTGCAAGGCAGCCGGGCCTTGGGGCAGACCGGCCCCAAGACCCTTGTTAGCTGCATAAGAAGTTTTGGGCAGAGCAAAAAGCAGGCTTTTGCCCATTGTGGCAGAGGCCGCCAGCAGACCAAGGCTGCCAAGCCCTTTCAAAAAATCTCTCCGCGAAGTTTTCATGTTTGCCCCCTGCCATTAAAGGGGACGCTGCCGCGGGTAAAAGGCGGCAGCGCCCCTTGAACGGCGTCAAAATCCCACAACTTTTTCACCAGAGTGATCAAGTTTTGCCTTGGACTCGCTTTTAAGGCCCTCCACCAAATCCTCGTGCCTTACCTGGCTTTTGGCAAAGAAGCGGAAGCGGTCGCGCACAGCGGCAAAATCTCCCGGCGCAAGGCGCTTTATGGCTCTTATCTGCTCCCAGATGTTGCCCGGAGCCTTCTTTTTGGAAAGGGGTGCAAGCATTCGCTTGTAAAACTGCTCATTGCCCTCGTCCAAAAGAAAATCAAAGCCAAGCTTATGGGTGAAGCGCCTCACAGAGGCTTCATCCATGTCCATGAATCTGTTGGTGGTACAGATGAGTATGCCGCAATAGCGCTCCATCTGGGCCAGAAACTCGTTGGTGAAACTTATCTCCCATGAGCGCTGGGCCTGGCTGCGCGGAAAGAGAAAGGAATCCGCCTCGTCAAAGACCAATACGGCGTCTTCGCGGGCTGCGCTTTCAAAGGCCTCCCGGATGGCCCTTTCCGTCATGCCAATATAGGGGTTAATGATGTCGCTGGCGTTTTTCACGATTAGCTCGCGGTTTAAGCGGGTGGCAAGGTACTTGGCGGTTTCGCTCTTGCCTGTTCCAGGCGGCCCGTAAAACAGCAGCCTTGCCCCAAAATCCGCCTGCCCCCTGGCCTTGGCTTTTGCCCAGGCTTCAAGCTGCTTCATGAGCATTGCCACATCCCCTTCAATGTTAAGGCCGTCCAAATCATAGGTTCCCTCCACTGGCCGGGGCCTTAAAGGTGCATGGCCATCGTTGACAAGCCTTTCGTATGCAAAAAGGGAGCGGCTAACCGTGTTGAAAAATTCCTCTCCCTGGTTAATCCCCATTTCAAGGGCCTTTTTAACGGCTGTATCCATGGGGCCTGCGTTAACATTGAAGCAGGCAGCCAGCTCCTTTACCTGGGAAGGCGTAAGGGCCTCTTCAGCGCCGTGTTTTTCCAGCACGGAGCCAAGAACCTGGGTGCGCGCACCCCTGCCAAAGGGGTTGAAGGGTATGCTGAAGGCAAAGCGGCGAAGCACTGAAGGCTCGATATTATCAGTGGCATTGACAATCCAGATGAAGTTGGGGCCGGAGCTGTCCAGAAGCCGGTTCAGCCAGCCCTTGTCTGCAACCTCCCCACGGAAAAACCAGGAGCTTTGGGTGTTGAGAAGGTTATCAGCCTCATCCACTATGATTATTGCCTTTTTGTTGCCCCTTAACATGTTGGAGCATGCGCTTATGGCCATGCGCCTTCTCTTTGAATCGTTTTCATCGGAATGAAGGATTTCATAAGCAGAAGAATCCAGCTCCCGGCAGACAGAGCGGGCAAAGCTGGTCTTGCCTGTGCCCGGAGGCCCGTAAAGCAGAATGTGGCTGGCGCTCTTTCCCTCAATTTCCAAAAGCCTTACCGCATGGGCAAGATCCTGCCCATCAACAAGGTGGGAGTCCAAAGCAATGGCCTCGGCAGAAACCTTGCCGTAGAGCATGTCCGGCAGGGAGTCGGCGTCCGGGTTCTCGAAAAGCTTGCGGTAGTCATCCGACATGGAAAGCCGGTTAAGATCATCATCAAAAAGGCCAAGCCTGGGCAGGCGGCCCTGGAAAAGGCCGTCAAGCTGGGAGCGGGAAATGCCAAGGGCAGAAGCCAGAATGTAGCGCTTTGGAAAGTTCTGGCATTGGAGATGATTGACAAAATAGCACTCCGCACTTTCGCTAAAGCTCACGATGACCAGAAAAACCAACAGCCTTTGCTCAATTTCTGTTAGCCCCAGCATCTT
>JASEHB010000004.1:0-15765 GCA_030018745.1 Desulfatibacillaceae bacterium
GCTGGAGTAAACGCCGCTAACGCTCTGCACAAGTGCCTTGTGGCGGCCCACCACCTTTTCTATGGCAAGGGATATTTCGCCCAGCGAGGCCCTGGCGCGGGCTGCATCCACCGCCAGTTCCAGAAGGTTGCCTGTGCCTGTTTGGGCTGCGTTTGTGATGGCCTCAAGGCTCTGGCGCACCTTTGTTTCATCGCGCTGGTTGCGGAGATTTTCAAGACGGGCGATCTGCCGCTCGCGCACTGCGGAGTTGTCCACCTCAAGGACCTCGACAGGGTCTTCGGAGTCGGGCCGGTACTTGTTTACGCCCACGATTGTTTCCTTGCCAGAATCAATCCAGGCCTGGCGGCGGGCTGCGGCCTCCTCTATGCGCATTTTGGGCAGGCCCGTTTCAATAGCCTTTGCCATGCCGCCAAGGGACTCTATTTCCTCAATGTGCGCCCAGGCCCTGCGTGCAAGCTGGTCTGTCAGGGCTTCAATGTAATAGGAGCCGCCCCAGGGGTCAACGATTTTGCAGATGCCCGTTTCCTCCTGGAGAAAGAGCTGGGTGTTGCGGGCAATGCGCGCGGAAAAGTCCGTGGGCAGGGCGATAGCTTCATCCAGGGAATTGGTGTGCAGGCTCTGGGTATGGCCCATGACTGCGGCCATTGCCTCAATGCAGGTGCGGGCCACATTGTTGTAAGGGTCCTGCTCTGTAAGGCTCCAGCCCGAAGTCTGGGTGTGGGTTCGAAGCGCCAGGGACTTTTCGTTTTTGGGGTCAAAGCGCTTTATAAGCTTTGCCCAGAGCAGGCGCCCTGCCCGCAGCTTTGCCACCTCCATAAAGTAGTTCATGCCAGTGCCCCAGAAAAAGGAGAGCCTGGGCGCGAAAACATCTATGCCAAGTCCCGACTCCACGCCGGTTTTGACATACTGGTAGCCGTCTGCCAGGGTGTAGCCAAGCTCAATGTCCGCCGTGGCCCCGGCCTCCTGCATGTGGTAGCCTGAAATGCTTATGCTGTTGAACTTGGGCATCTCCTGGGAGGTGTATCTGAAAATGTCGGAGATTATCCTCATGCTCGGTTCGGGCGGGTAGATATAGGTGTTGCGGACCATGTACTCTTTTAAAATGTCGTTCTGGATGGTGCCGGTGAGCTTTTCGTGGGAAACGCCCTGCTCCTCGGCAGCCACTATGTAAAAGGCCATTATGGGCAGAACCGCGCCGTTCATGGTCATGGAGACTGACATTTTATCCAGGGGAATGCCGTCGAAAAGGATTTTGGCATCCAGAATGGAGTCAACGGCAACGCCTGCCTTGCCCACATCGCCAAGCACCCGCTCGTGGTCCGAGTCATAGCCCCGGTGGGTGGCCAGATCAAAGGCGATTGAAAGGCCCATCTGCCCGGCCTCAAGGTTTCTGCGGTAAAAGGCGTTGGATTCCTCTGCCGAGGAAAAGCCAGCATACTGCCGCACAGTCCAGGGCCTCACAACATACATTGTGGGATAAGGCCCGCGCAGAAAAGGCGCAATGCCCGAAACAAAGCCAAGATGCCCCAAATCCTTGGTGTCATCCGCCGTGTACAGGGCTTTTACGGGGATCTGCTCGTTTGTAAGCCAGCTTGTTTCAACAGCCTTTTTGGCCTTTTGACCCAGGGCCTTTTCCCATGCCTTCTTATCCGGCACGCTTTCCGTCCGCTTATATGCAATGGATGAAAAATCCGGAAAATTACTCATGGCTCACTCCGCATTTTTGCTGGATGTTTTTCACAGTTGTGTAGCAGTCCGCCCCCAGGTAGATTGCCCCGTCCAGGCCCGCATCCTTGTAGGCCTGCTCAAGCTCCTTGGCAGGCCTGCCTGCAAGCAAAACCGTGGAATTGGCCACAGCCTTTTTGAGAAGCGGCACAAGGGCAGGCACAACTTCAGGGTAAACCTTGTCTGTTGAGCAGATAACGGCAATGGCGGCCCCGGACTGGGCAAAGGCCTGGGCTGCTGCTGCCGGGTCTTCAAAGCCCTTGTTGCGGACCATTTCAAAACCGCCGGATGCAAAAAAGCCGGTGGAAAAATCCGCACGGGCCTTGTGCTGGGGAATGGGGCCGATGTTGGCAAGAAAAATTTTGGGCCTGCTGTTGCCTGTTGCCACAAAGGCATCCATGCTTTCGCGCAGTTTTTCAAAGGGCACGGCCCCCCGCTCGCATACCAGGGCCGGGGCTTTGGGGCCGGGCGCGGCATTCCGGTAAAGTGCGGCTGTAACCCGGCCAAGGGTTGCCCCTGCCTTCACGGCAGCAAGGGCCTTTTCCATGTCCGGCGTTTGGCCAAGGGCTGCAAGGGCTGCATCTGCCTTTGCAGCATCCCGGCCTGTCCGGAAGCCTTTCAATGCCTTTGCCCGCGCTTCGGCCACCATTGCCGGGTCGCTGCCCGTGGGGGCAAGGGGTTTTTCGCCTGGGTTGGGGTGCAGGTTGGTGCCGATGAAGGATTCCTTGCGCTTGTAGAGGTCCTTTTTGCGGGCAAGGGCCGTGGCCTGGGCTGTCTGTGCGCAGAAGCCCTGCGTTATCGCCTTTGCCATGCCGCCCATTGCCTCCACCTGCCGGAAAAGCTCCCATGCCCTGGCGGCAATTTCATCGGTAAGGCTTTCCACGGCCCAGGAGCCGCCGGACGGGTCAATGGGCTGCACAAAGTGGCTTTCCTGCTGGAGAAGTATTTGCAGGTTGCGGGAAACCCTGCGGCTAAACTCGCCTGCCGGCCTCACAGGCTCGTCAAAGGGCGCAGCCTCAATGGTATCGGCCCCGCCCATTGCCCCAGCAAAGACTTCCGTTGTGTTTCGCAGCATGTTCACGAATGGGTCGTACTTTGTCTTTGTCCACCACGAGGTGCGGCCGTGGATGACCATGCGTTGAGCTGCCCCGCCTGCGCCGATGGCCTCCATCGCCTGGCTCCACACAAGGCGTGCGGCACGCAGCTTTGCTATTTCCATAAAAAAGTTGCGGCCAAGGGAAAATTCAAAGCCTATGGCCCTTGCAGCGTCATCCGCCGAAAACCCCCTCTCCACAAGCTGCCTTGCGTAAAAAACGCCTGTGGAAAGGGCAAAGCCAAGCTCCTCCACCGCACTTGCGCCTGCATTGTGGTAGGCAGAGGCATTAACCAGCACGGTGCGAAGGCCGGGCGCGTTTTTGCTTGCCCAGGCAGCAGTTGCGGCAAGCAGGTTGCAGGCATCCTCCAGGCTGACAGGCAGGCTGCCTTCAACAGCAAGCACGCCAAGGGGGTCTGCACCCACAATGCCGTTAAGGTCGGCTGTCGGGCGGCCCTGATTTTGCACAAAATCTGCAAGAAAGGCCAGAAGCCCCAGGCTGTTTGCCCCTGCATGGCAGATAAGGGGAAGATTGGCAAAATCCACGCTGTCAAAGGCAGCGGCAAAATCATTGGGGGTGCATAGGGCCAGCCCGTCCGGGGCCTTGCCCGGAGCGGCGTCTGCATCCAGGCCATTGGCGGTGGTGCTGTCCAGCCCAAGGGTCAGGGCTGTCTGGCCTTTTTTCAAATCGTGGAGCAGAACCGTGTTAAAGGCCTGGGGCAGGGGATCGTCAAGCTTCTGGGCAATGCCCCAGGGCTTTTCCACAAAACCGGCTGGCCGCCCGTGACGCACAAAGGGCGCAAGGCCGGGCATGGACGCCGCATGGACAAGGGCCTCAACATCCTTTGGCCAGTACATGGGGGCAAGGGTTATTCCCTCATAGGTGGGAGTGAACACCTTTTTCTCAAAGGGCGCACCCTTGAGGCTTTCAATGGCCGCCTCTTTCCAGGTTTCATAATCTGTTGGCTCAAACTCGGAAAACAGGTTCTTTTCCGCGTCCGGCCGTGGGCTTTCGGGCATGGCTTTCACCTTCCTGCCTGGGGGTTAAAAAAAACAACCTGAATATGGCCAATATTTGTCTTTGTATTTTAAGATTTCATGCCGCTGATTTCTTCCATCAGCTTATTCCAGCAATTGATGTAATTTGCAATAGCATAATAAAGGGCATCCGGCAAGAAAGGGGGAATTTTTATTTGCCGGGAAATGACGGAAGCTGTTGCACAAAAAATCTAATTCTGCCATTTAATATGCTGATTTGGCTTGATAAAACACAAAGATTGCGCTATTGACCTTTTTGAACCCTGGTTTTTACAAACAATCATTGAAGCAGGCAGACATGAAAGCGGTTTTTTTGGACAGGGACGGGGTGATAAACCGTGACTCGCCCGATTACATAAAGAGCTGGGACGAGTTTGAGTTTCTGCCGTCCAGCAGGCAGGCCATTGCTTTGCTGTGCAAGGCGGGCCTTGATGTTTTTGTGGTGACAAACCAGTCTGTCATCAACAGGGGCATGGTGAGCCGTAAAACCTTGGAGGATATGCACAAACGCATGGCGGCAGGAATAGAAGATGCAGGAGGGCGCATAAAGGATATATTTTATTGCCCCCACAGGCCCGAAGATGACTGCAACTGCCGCAAACCTGCGCCGGGGCTTATTTTGCAGGCACTGGCAAAGCATGGCATAATGCCTGTTGATGCCGTAATGGTGGGCGACAGCCTAAAGGACATGGAGGCAGCCAACCAGGCAGGCCTTGAAAGGGCAGTTCTTGTGAGAACGGGCAATGGCTGGCAGGCCCAGCACCAGTATGCAAAGCTTGGCCTTAAGGTGGATTTTGTTGCGGATGACCTTTTGGAAGCCGCCCGATGGATATGCTCTCTGGGCAGGCAAGGGTGAATTATGCCCAAGATTGAAGGCCGGGTTTGCAGCATAACCTATTTTAATGAGGAAAACCTCTTTGTAATAGCGAGGCTGGACACCAAGGAAGGCATTGTGCCCATTCTTGGCAGCCTTGGCCGCCTGAATGTGGGCGAGCGCCTTCGCCTGGAGGGCCGATGGGAAACCCACGACCGCTTTGGCGAGCAATTCAGGGTGGAGTCATATTCTGTAATCATGCCCGGAACCCTTGACGGAATAAAGGAGTACCTGGGTTCAGGCATGATAAAGGGCATAGGCCCGGCACTGGCTTCGCGAGTTGTGGATTATTTTGGCGAGGATACCATCACCATTCTGGACACAGAGCCAAAAAGGCTCCTCAATGTTCATGGAATAGGCCCTTCCACATTAAAGACCATCATGGAGGACTGGCAGGAAAAGCGCACCCAGCGCGAAACCATGATGTTTCTGTCCTCACATGGCATAGGCCCCGGCCTCAGCTCCAGAATTTTTGAAGCATACGGCCCCAATGCAGCAGCGGTATTGCGGGAAAACCCTTATCGCCTTGCTCTTGAGGTTAGCGGCTTTGGCTTTGCCACGGCAGATGCCATAGGCTCAAAGCTTGGCATTCCCAAGGATGCCCCGGCCCGCATGGATGCCGGCGTTCTTCACGCTTTAGGCGAATCCGCATCTGACGGGCATTTCTACCTGCCCCAACAAGAGTTGGCAAGGCAGGCTGCCAATCTACTTGATGCAGATGAATCAGTTATCCAAGAAGCCATATCCCGGCTTGCAGGCCGGGACGCAGTCATTCTGGACAGGCAGAATTCCCCGCAGGAGCCGGATGTTTACCTGCCCGCCTTTTTCCATGTTGAAAGGGGGCTGGCACGGCGCATAAGGGCTTTTTTGTCCGTGCCATTCAAGGGCCTTTCCCTGACAGATAAGGACATCCTTGAAAAAGTCCACAACCGGCTGGCCATAGCCCTTTCGGACCAGCAGCTTGAGGTGGCCCACAAGGTTACTCAAAACCGCTTTTCCGTAATCACCGGGGGGCCGGGTACAGGCAAAACAACCCTGGTGCGCTCCATTTTGCAGCTTTACGATGCCGCGGGCCAGAGGGTTATGCTGGCTGCGCCCACAGGCCGGGCCGCCAAGCGCCTTGGGGAGGTGACCGGCCGCGAGGCCACAACCATACACCGGCTTTTGCACTACGATTTTATGCGGGACACCTTTTTGAAAAACGAGGACGACCCGCTGGATACTGAAGTTGTCATCATTGACGAGGCCAGCATGGTGGACACATTTTTGGCATTCCACCTGCAAAGGGCCATTCCCATGACCGCCGTGCTCATCCTTGTGGGAGATGTGTCCCAGCTCCCGCCTGTTGGGCCGGGCAACGCATTAAAAGACATCATTGCATCGGGCCTTGTGCCGGTTTTCAAACTTTCGCGCATATTCCGCCAGGTGGCAAAAAGCCTTATTGTGCAGAATGCCCACAGGGTGAACCAGGGCTTGGATCTTCTTCTGGAAGCCCCAGGGCAGGAAGCTGCCCAAAATGGAGAAAGCCAAAATGAGCGCCCGGATTTTTACTTCATTGCAGAGGAAAACCCGCAACACCTTGTGAACAAAACCCTTGCCCTTTGCAAGGAGCGCATTCCATCAGCCTTTGGGCTGGACCCCATGACCCAAATCCAGGTGCTTACCCCCATGCACAAAGGCCCTGCTGGCACCATAAACCTCAACAATGCCTTGCAGGAGGCCCTTAACCCGGCAAAGTTTTACATAGAGAAAATGGGCCGCCGCCTGAAAGTTGGCGACAAGGTGATGCAGCTTAAAAACAACTACTCAAAGGAGGTTTTTAACGGAGACATAGGAACCATAAAAAGCATTGAGGCTGATGAAGGCCTGCTCACCGTTGCCTATGATAACCAGATTGTAGGCTACTCCTTTGCCGAGCTTGATGAAATCACCCTGGCTTACGCCATATCCGTGCACAAGAGCCAGGGTTCGGAATATCCGGCTGTCATTCTGCTGCTTTCCACCAGCCACTTTGTCATGCTTCAGCGCAACCTTCTTTACACGGGCATAACCCGCGCCAAGCAACTGCTTGTGCTTGTTGGCAGCCCAAAGGCCGTGAGCATTGCCATTGCAAACAACACACCCTCCCTGCGCCGCACCCGCCTTACCCAAAGGCTGCAACAGGAATAAGAGGCCAGGCTGCCGCTGCAAAGCAACCGCAAAAAGAAATTTTGCAATCTGCTCTCAAACTTTTTGACCATTTAAAGTTTCAGGGTTTTCATGTTTTATTTCTTCGGGCAGAATTTGAGGAAGTTTTATGGAGAACCGCGAGCCTCTTCCGGAATGGGAATCCACGCTTATGGACCCGCCATGCTGCTCAACGATTTTTTTTGAGATGAAAAGGCCAAAGCCAGTCCCCTTTTTGCCCTTTGTGGAGAAAAAAAGCGTGAAAAGCCGGGCCATGGTGTCCCCGTCCATGCCTATGCCGTTGTCGGCGACCTCAAACACGATAAAGCCCTTTTCCTCCTTTACCTTAAGGCTTACCCTGTGCTCCTTTTTGGTATCCTTGAGGCAGGCGTCAACCGCGTTGTCTATTATGTTTATGAGTGCAGAATGGAGAAGTCCCGAATCCATCTCCGCCCTTTTTACTTCTGGACCCATGTTCCATTCAAAACGGATGCCGGTATCCTTTATCTTCCTTTCAACAACGCTTGCCAGATCCTTCACAAAGCCTGCAACATCAACGGCCTCCCATTCCAGGCTCCTGTTTTTGGCATAGAGCAGAATGTCCAAAACCAGCCTGCGGATTTTGTCCGCCACACCCTTTATCACATCCAAATTCTGGTCCACCTCTTTTGTATTGCCTTCCTTGATGGCGCATTCCAGCATGTAAAGGCCCCCGTCCAGGCCTGTTAAAAGCCCCTTTATGCTGTGGGATATGGAACCTATCATCACACCTAGCTGGGAGAGGTGATCTTGAAGCTCAAGCTTTTCCTGAAGGAGCCTTTCCAGGTTCTGGGTGTATTCCTTGAGCATCTGCCGGGTGACTATGCGCTCCCTGGCGCGGTTCAAGGCAACCTCCAGGGCTTCAATGCGTATGGGCTTGGTGATAAAATCCGTGGCCTGGCTTTTTAAGCTCTTAATGGCAAGATCCATGTCCCCGTGGCCGGTTATCATTATGACTTCCGCCTCCGGGTTTATGCGCTTTATGCGGTTTAAAAGCTCAATGCCATCCATTGCAGGCATTTTTATATCCGCAATGGTTATGGGGGTCGGCGACTGTCCATAAATCTCAAGAGCTTTTTCGCCGTTTTCAGCAGTCAGGACTTTGTAGCCCGCATCCAGAAGAAAAATCTCCAGGGTTTCGCGGATATCCGCCTCGTCATCCACTATTAAAATGGGTCCGTCTTTCATAAAGATTCCTTTTGGGGTATCCGGATTGTGAAAACAGTCCCTTTTCCGGGTTGCGATTGAACCGAAATATCCCCCTTGCAGTCTTTGATTATGCCGTAACTTATGGAAAGGCCCAGGCCCGACCCCCGGCCCACCTCCTTGGTGGTGAAAAAGGGTTCGAAGATTTTTTCTGCAATGTGTTCAGGTATGCCAGGCCCGGTATCGCCAACCTTTATGAACACGGACTTTTCGTCTTTTGTCGTGCTTATGAAGATGCAGTCGCCGTTTTTGTCTGGCTTGCCATCCTCCCATTTGCTTTCAATGGCATCCCGCGCATTTAACACAAGGTTTATGAACACCTGCTCAAGCCGATCTGGGTCCGCCTCCACAGAGGGCATATCCTTTTCAAGTTCCCATTTTATATCTATGCCCCTCACTTTGAGCTGCTGGCTGAACATTTCCGCAGCCTTGGCCCAGACCTCGTTCACATTCACCTGGGCAAGCTGAAGGTCGCTCATTCTTCCGAACTGGCGCATGTGGGTGATTATCTTTGTGGCCCGGTCCACATTGGCGTCTATTTTTGAAAGCAGGCGGGACATGGTTTCAGGATCAACAGGCTCATTGCGCTCAATTTTGCGTGCCAGAAAGCTGCTGCCTGTCTTGATGACCGAAAGGGGCTGATTAAGCTCATGGGCTACCCCTGTGGCCATCTGGCCCACGGTGGCCATTTTGCCTGCCTGAATGAGCTGCCTTTCCGCCTCAAGTTTTCCGGTTATGTCATTGGCGATAACAAGAAGCGCCTGCCTGCCGCCATATTCCGATGGCGTTACGGAAAGTTCTGCAAAAAGAGTGCTTTTGTCCTTTTTGAATTGGCGGACCTTTTCCCAGAGGGACTTTTTGGGAAGGTCAAGGGCTGTGACCTGCCTGTCATTTACAAAAAGCTCAAGAAAGCTCCTGCCAATGACCTCTGCCTTTTGGTGGCCGTAAACAGCCTTTACGCTCTGGTTGCAGTCCAGAATGGTAAGCTTCTCCCTGTCCAGCACAAATACGGGGTTGGGGATGTTGTTGAATATCTCGCGGTAGTTTTTTTCGGAAAAGGAAAGCTTTTTTTCCAGAACCTTCTGCCGGGTGATGTCCAGGTTCATTTCCATTGCTGCAACTATGCGGCCTGAAGTATCCCGCACAGGCGCGGCCTTTGCTATCCAGTGGGTTACGCTGCCATCGGGCCTTAATGCAGCTTCTTCGGTTATATGGGTCTGTCCGTCCTCAAAGGCCTTTTCCACAGGGCAGTTTTCGCATTTTTCATTGCGGCCCTTGTATGCGTGATAGCAGTAGTCCCCAGGCTGCGGATGAAATTTTTCCGCAAATTCCTGATTGTAACGGATAAGCTTGAAATCCCTTGCCTGCACGGTGATGAGGCAGGGCACCTGCTCAAAAAGGTACTGATACTCATCCCGCTGGCAATTGGCCTCCTTTTGCTTTTGCACGGTTTTCTCGCCCATGCGGCTTATGGCCTGTGCAAGCTCCACAAGGGGGCCTTTTATTGCCCCGTCAACAGGCCGGGCCGGGCGGCCCTGGGCCATCTGGTCAAGCCATTCCATGAGATGCCCGGCAGGGCGCAGTATGTGGCGGGAAAAAAACAGTTGGAAAATGCCTGTAATTACGATTACGGCAAAGGCCCAAAAAGCAATTGCAGCCCAAAGGGGAAAGCCTCCCAGCCCTGCGGCAGGACCTTGATCCAGATAAACAAGAGCCTGCCACACGATGGCAGCGCCTGCCATCAGGATTATTCCGGCGGCAATCCCTGCTCCTAAAGCCAGGGTCCAGCCTTTGTTTTGAAGTCCTGTTTGCAAGGCAATGACCTTTTTGTTGTCAGCCCGCCTGGGGCATCTTCATGCTGCATCTGCCTTATTTTCCTGCTGCTTTATAAGAGGCGAGCGCAGTTTTTCCATAAAACCCGGGGCTATGCCCAGGTTCAAATTGAGCCCCAAATCCTTTTCCGGCAGGCCAAGGGCCATTCCCAGAAGCTGGGGGAGATAGAGTATGCTTATGGAAAGGTCCCTGCCCCTTTGTTTGGAGATTTTTTTCTGATGAGCTTCAAGATTCATCTGGCACATGGGGCAGACGGTTACGATAACATCCGCTCCCCTTGCGTCATCTAAAATTTCGCCCACCAGGGCAAGGCCAACTTCCTTTTTGGTGGTCCCGTGGGAGGCCCCGCAGCACACGGCCCCCATGCTCCAGGGATGAACCTTGGCGCCTGTGGCCCTTATGAGAGGCTCCATGCAGGAGGGCGCTTCAGGGTCATCGAAAACCGGGTATGGCCTCAAGCACTGGCACCCGTAGTAGGGAGCCACAACAAGCCCTGCAAGGGAGCGCTTGAGCTTTTTGAAAACCGAATCCGCGCCAAAATCCAGGCACAGCACATCCAAAAGGTGGCGCACCTTTGTTGAGCCGGAAACAGAAAGCCCCTCCTCCTCAAGGGTCTGGTTTATCTGCCTGCGGGTGGCCGGGTCGTGGCACACCTTGTCCCAGGCCCGTCTCATGTTCAGATAGCAGGCGCTGCACGGAACAAGTATGTCCTGACCAGGCGCGGCCTTTTCTGCAAGGGCAAGGTTGCGGGCAGGCAGCGCAAGGCAAAGCAGGCGGCTTACAGCCTCGGCAGCCGTTGCCCCACAGCAGTTCCAGTCGGGCAGTTCTTCAATGGAACCGCCCAGAGCCGCCAGAAGCGCTGTTGTGGCAAGACTGTATTCCCTGGCCGTACCCTCCAGGGAGCAGCCCGGATAATAAAAGTATTTCATGGGTTGTTCTCCAGTTGCATAACCTTGTTGAAAAGCGATTCCAGGGGCCTTTTCCCCCTTGTGGGAAAGGGTGCGCCCACCTTGCCCTTGAGCATTAGGCGAAGGCCTAAAGGCGCAAATTGTAAAGGCAGAAGCGGGTTTTTCATGGAAAGAAAGTAAAGGGTCATCATCTCCCCTTCCCGCACCTTGCCGTGGCGGCGCACGCTATCCAGAAAGCTTTTGTAGAAGCGGGTGCTTGCCTTGTATGGAGCAAGGCCCTCGCGGGAGGCTATCTGCTTCAATGCGCTCATGGCCTCGGTGAGGGGCAGGCCGCGCGGACAGCGCAGTGTGCAGGAGTAACAGGATGAGCACAAAATAAAGGTTCTTGTTTGAAAAATGGCTTCCTTTTGCCCTGTCAACACCATGCGCCACAGAGTTCTTGGGGTGACATCCATTGCAAAGGCATTGGGGCACGAGCCTGAACAGGTGCCGCACTGTATGCATGAAGCAAGCATCTTCTGCACGCCCTCAAGGTCGTGGAACTTGTCCGGTTCAATAAATGGCCGCTCTTTTGGTATCATCTATGGCTTCCTTTTCCTTCCGGCAGCACAAAAATCAGGCAAAGGCCGCATCAATGGTTTCTAACATCTGCTCCCTCAAATAACCCTCCAGCACCGAGGCCCCGTTGGGGCAGGCTGTCACGCAGGAGCCGCAGCCCTGGCACAGGGCCGGATTGACCAGGATTTTTTCCTTTTCCTCATCCAGCGCGCGGGCGCCATAGGGGCAGGCCTCAATGCAGCGCTCGCACAGGCTGCAAAGGCTTGGCCGCACAGAGGCGCTTATCCGGCCCCCGACAATGCTTTCCCTGGAGAGAACGGCAAGCGCCCTTTCTGCCGCTGCCCCTGCTGTGGCTATTGATTCGCTTATGTTTCTTGGGCCAAGCACTGTTCCGCAGGCAAAAAAGCCGCTGGTGGACGATTCCACGGGCTGCCACTTGAATTGTGCCTCCTTGGAAAAGCCATGCTCGTCAATCTGTATTCCCAGGCCTTCTGCAAGTTCGGCAGGCAGTTCCGGCGCAAGGCCTGCCGCCAAAATCACCCTGTCTGCGCTTATGCACAGATCCCTTTGCAAAATGGGGTCAAAGGCACTCACAAAAAGGCCTTCATCCTTCTTTTCCACGGATGGCGGGCAGTCTTTTTTATAGGGGATGAAAATTACTCCCATTCTCCGGGCCTGGGTATAAAAGGACTCCATCTGGCCATAGGCCATAATGTCCCGGTAAAGGACGAAAACATCGGCGGAAGGGTTTTTCTCTTTCAGATATAGGGCCTGCTTGAGGGTGGTGGCGCAGCAGACCCGCGCACAGTAGTTTCTATCTTTCCGGCGGCAGCCCGCGCACTGGATAAACACAACTGTTTCCAGGCTTGAAGCATCCTGGCTGTTTTGGGCAAGGGCGATTTCCCATTCCTTCTGGGTCATCACCGCGCTGTCAAGGCCGTAGCCAAAGCCTTCCACAGGCGCTTCATTGGCTCCGGTGGCCACAATGCAGACCCCGTGGCAAATTGTGTGCTCGCCGCTGTTATCCGCCACCCTGCTTGTTAAGGAGCCGATGCTTCCTGTTGCACCCAGAACCCTTGCCTGGGTATGCACGGTTATAAGCGGGTGCTTTTCCACCCGACCAAGGGTTTCTTCCAGCAGAAGCGCTGTCTCGTAGCCTTCTATAGTGCGCTTTATCCAACAGAGATTGCCGCCAAGCTTTTGGGTCTGCTCCACAAGATCCACCCCAAAGCCGTGGTCTGCAATTGCAAGGGCGGCTGTCATCCCTGCAATGCCTCCGCCGATTACAAGCGCCCGCCTGATAACAGGCATTGACGGCAAGGCATGGGGTCTGGCCCTTTTAAGCCGGGCAATACCGCCAAGCAGGGTGCCCAAAACCTCTGATGAACCGGGAAAGGGGCTTTTATCACCCTGCTGCTCATCCCTGCCTGCCGGGGCAAAGGTGTCTGTAACCTCCACGCAGGCCCGATCCACACCCAGGGCGCTGGCAAGCGCCAGTATCCGGCTTTCGTGCAGATGGGGCAGGCAGGTCCCCAGCAGCAGGCGGTTTGCCCCGGATTTTTTCACAACATCAACAAGCTCATTGTAACCGTCTCTTGTGCAAATCCGTGCAAAGTTCCGCACCTCTTTTACCCAGGGCTGGTATTTCAGTTTTTGGGCAAGCGCCTTTTCATCTGCAACCTTGCCAAGCCTGTTGCCGCAGGTGCACACAGCCACAAAAACTGACGGGTGCGCCCGCAGAGCCTCCGGGTCCGGCTCAACTGCCCTGGCGACAGGGGCAAGGCCTCCGCCAGCCCCATGAATGGCAAGGGATGCCCCCTGGGCTGCCGCACTTGCGCAAATCAGGGTTTCATTGATGTCCTTCAATCCTGTAAAGGAGCCGCCCACAAAGATCCCCGGCTTTTCCGTCTGGCAGCAGAAAAATGGCAGGGTTTCAAAAAAACCGGCTTTGTTGACAGGCAGTTCCAGCATATCGGCAAGCTTGCGTGCGCCCTTTGCAGGGCGCTGGCCAACCGCCAGAACCACCATGTCAAAGCTCTCCTCCTGCATGGAGCCATCTTCCGGGGATGGATAGCGCAGAATGCAGTCATTGTTTTTGTCTGCAATTACAGAATGAACCCGGCTTTTTACAAAGCGCACGCCGTATTGGCCCTGGGCCTGCTGGCAATAGACCTCAAGGGGTTTTTGGTAGGTGCGCATATCCATGTAAAAAACGGCGGCTTCCGCCTCGCCGCCAGACTGCTCCACAGCAAGCCTTGCCTCCTTCACGGCAAAGGCGCAGCAGGCGCTGGAGCAGAAATCGGCATTCATACCAATATCGCGGGAGCCAACGCACTGGATAAAGGCCACCCGGCGCACAGGCTTTAAATTGTCGGGCCGCAGAAGCTTCCCCTCAAAGGGGCCGCACGAGCTTAATATCCGCTCGAACTCAAGGCTTGTGACCACATTTTTTAGCGAGCGAAAGCCAAAGGTGTCCTTGCCGGTTGAAGGATCGTAATAGCTCACTCCGCCGCACAGAACCACGGCCCCCACATCCAGTTTGCGAGCCGTGGAAAGTTGCAGGGCCTCGTAAAGGGAATTGATTTTTGGCAGGAGCGATTCCGCATCAAAGGGCTTTACCAGATAGTCCAACGCCCCTATTTTCATTGCCTCCACAGCGGTTTCAACCGTGGCGTAGGCCGTCATCATAACAACAGCGGTGTCCGGGGAGATTTCCTTTGCCTTTGCAAGAACCTCCATGCCGTCCATTCCCGGCATTTTTATGTCCAGCAACATCACCTGGTAGCTGCTTTTGGCTAACAGCTCCAGAGCCTCCTCGCCCGAACCTGCCGTCTCCGCGCTGAATCCTGCTTCCTTTGTAAGCCAGGCTTCCAGAGAGCTTCGGACAATAAGCTCATCGTCCACCACGAGGATTCGAAACCTTTCCCTGTCCTGCCAGCTTATGCGGATGGCCCCTGTGGGGCAGACCTTCTCGCAGGCTCCGCAGCGGGTGCAGGCTGCCGTGTCAATGACAAAAGAATTGGGAATGGCATGGGGGGATGGCAGATGAATGGCCTTGCAAAGTCCCATGTGCTGGTTGAAGGGGTTTTTTATCTCCACCGGGCAGGCCTGTTCGCAAAGCCCGCAACCTGTGCAGAGGTCTGCATTCACCCAGCGGGGGTTTTCCTGAATGCGGGCCGAAAAATGGCCCGGAGTCCCTTCCAGAGCAAGCAGGCTCGCCCCGGTTAAAATTTCAATGTTCTCGTGGAAAAGGCCCCTGCGAAGGCAATGCTGGGAGACGGCATCCCTTTCGATTGTGGGCAGCATTTTGCACATGCCGCAGCGATCTGTGGGAAACTGTCTGTCGAGCTTTGCAAGAATTCCGCCTGTGTAGGCTTCCTTTTCAATAAGTGTAACCTTGTATCCGCTCTGGGCCAGATCCAGGGCTGCGCGGATGCCGCCCACTCCTGCGCCCACCACCAGCGCTTTGCCTATTTTCTGCTCTGTCAATGACATAAAAGCCTTCCTTATTTAAAAGCACCTTTTGCCGCCCGATTCGTTGCGGGTGTCAGGATGCAGCCTTGCTTTTTATGCCCACTGCCTCCCTAAACTCGTCAGCTTCAAAGACAGCAAGAGGCGGCTTTTCATCCAGGCTGCTTCCCGGCTGATATTCAAAAGCAGCCTGGGTTGCGGCAGATACCCTGATGAAAAGGTCTGCCACAGGAATGTCGTTTGGGCAGGCGTTTGAGCACTGGCCACAGCCAACGCATGAAGTGCTCATGTGGGCCAGCCGCGTAAGGTGGAAAAACGCCGTGTCCGTGGGCATTTTGATTGCCCTGTTCCGGGAGGCCCAATTAAGATAAAGGGGCGGCTCGTGATCAAAGGCATCGGTAAGAAAAACACATTCGCGGCAATAGCAGATGGGGCAGGCCACCCGGCAGTTGTAGCAGTTGACGCAGTTTTCAAAATATTTATTCAGAGCGCCAAGGCTGTTGACCGTTTCTTCCATTCTGCCAATAAGCGCCTGCTTTGCCTGACTGCGCTTTTCAACAAGCTTTGCAAGGGCTTTTTGGCGGGCCTCATCCAATGCTGCTTCTGCAAGGCCAAGCTTTTCTAAAGCATCCTGACCCTTTTTTGTGTTGGCGATTACCGGAATGCCAGGGAAGCTGTCTGAACCCAGAATTCCAAGGCTTATGTCCGCACTTGAAGAAAAAGGCCTTTCGCAGACCAGGCAGGCGGAGGCAATTGGGAAGCCTTCCACCTGCGTTGCCGCGCCATTTTCCGCAGCCTTCCAGAACCGCTCACCGGGCTGGCTTTCACCTGCTGCGGCAAAGGCGCTGTAATTT
>JASEHB010000004.1:15775-20532 GCA_030018745.1 Desulfatibacillaceae bacterium
AATTTTTATTGGATAAAACCCCCGCGCAATCCGCGCTTACAATGAGAATGTCGTCTGCCTTTGCCTGGTTGAACTTTACAAGCTCAATAAAGGCACGGACCTCGCAGGGGCGAAGAACCGCTGCCACAGGCCTGCCGGCCGGCCTGCGGGTGAGCCTTGCAGCCATGCGGGCTGAAGACAGCGGCGCAACAGGGGCAAGAAGGTCCACCTGCTCCAGGGCATCTATGTCTGTCACAAGTCCGGGCATCACAGTTGTTGATTTCGGCTGGCGCAAGGGAACCAGCACAGCTTCGGCAAGGCCGGATTTTAAAAGCTGGCCGAGGAAATTCTTTATGCCCAGCGAAATATCCTTATTGGGCGCATCTATTGTTGCGGTTCGGGCCATGTTATCCTCCGGGTTTTTAGTCTTTTCAGAGCCTATAACTGACAGATTTTGTAGCTCATCTATGCAACTGAACGGGCAGCGCCGGGGTTGGGGCCAAGCTGGCGCACCTGTTCCACAAGCTCGCGCATGGTCTGGGCAAACTGTATGCCGTCACTTGCCCCTATCCAGGTAAGACGCAGCCTTTGTGGTTCTATGCCCATTGTTGCGAGCATTGCCTGCAAAAGCTTCATGCGCCGCCTTGCCTTGAAGTTGCCGTTTATGTAATGGCAGTCGCCGGGGTGGCAGCCGCTGACAAGCACGCCGTCCGCCCCTTCCAGAAGCGCCTTTATTATGTACTGGGAGTCCACCATGCCCGTGCACATCACCCGGATTAAGTGAACATTCTTTGGAATTGTCAGCCTGCTTGTTCCGGCCAGATCTGCTGCCGTATAGGTGCACCAGTTGCAGACAAAGGCGACTATGAAAGGCTCAAAATCCTGCCTGTTTTCCTGTTGGCTTTCCATGGGCGGTTTCCTTTTCTTGTCAGTTTTTGGTTGCACACAGGCCTTCGATCATGCCCTCGAATTCCGCAAAGACCTGCTTTTTGTTGAAGTGCTTCACCTGGGCCGCGCCGGACGGGCAGAAGCCTGAACAGCTTCCGCATCCCTTGCATACAGCCTCGTTCACCACGGAAACCTGGGCGAACTCGTCAAACTCGATTGCCCCGTAAGGACAAAGGCCTATGCAGGTTTTGCAGCCTGCGCAGATGTCCGGGTCAATCCATGAAATGGCCGAAGGCACCGGAACCCTGCCCTTTGTTGCAAGGGAAAGAGCCTTTGCCGCTGCACCGGAGGCCTGGGCCACCGTGTCGGGAATATCTTTGGGAGACTGGCAGGCCCCTGCTATAAAAACGCCGTCAGTTGCCGTGTTTAGCGGCCCAAGCTTGGGATGCTCCTCCAGAAAGAAGCCGTCCGCACCCTGGTTGACCCCGAAAATCCGCCCCACGGCAGGCGCGTCTTTGCGGGCCTCCATTGCAGGGCAAAGGATGACCATGTCCACAGGCACGCGAACGCGCTGTCCAAGCAGGGTGTCCTCTGCTATGGCTATGAGCTTGCCTTCTTCTTCGGGTGTTTTCGCCCTGTCTGTTACCTGGGCCACCTTGCCCCTTATGAACTGGCTGCCCTCCTCCTGGCAACGCCGGAAAAACTCCTCGTAGCCCTTGCCAAAGCAGCGCATATCAATGAAAAAGTCGTATATCTTCGTATCGTGGCCCACCTTTTCCTTTATGAGGTGCCCGTACTTGAGCGCATACATGCAGCACACCCGTGAGCAGTACTCATGGTGGTTCACATCCCTACTGCCAACGCAATGGCAGATGGCAACGCTCTTTGGCGTTCGGGTGAGTTGCCCGGCTTCATCGCGGATAAGGATTTTTCCGCCTGTGGGGCCTGTGGCGTTGGAAAGGCGCTCGAACTCAAGGCTGGTGAAAACATTGGGATAAACGCCGTAACCCAGAGGCTTTAAAATGGAGGGGTCGAAAAGGTCGTAGCCAGTTGCCAGAATTATGCTGCCCACCTTTATTTCCCGTATTTCCGGCTTCATGGAATGCTCAATGGCCTTTGCCTCGCAGACCTTGACGCATTCCATGCACTCGGAGCATACGCCGCAATTGAGGCAGCGGGCTGCCTCGGCCCTTGCCGCATCTTCATCAAAGGCGGCCTCAACCTCATCAAAGCCCAATATCCTGGTTTGCGGGTCAAGATGCGCGGCCTGGGCGCGCTTTTGGGGGGCAAGCCCTGGGGGGATGTCCGCCCATTCCGGCTCCTTTTCCGCCCTTTTCTCCTCCTGCCTGGATAGGGGAGCCTTTTTGCCCCTGTTCAGATACTCAACAATGGCAAGGGCTGCCCGGCGGCCCCCGGCAACAGCCTCGATAACGGTGGCCGGGCCTGTTACCGCATCTCCGCAGGCAAACACAAAGCTGTTGCCTGTCTGCATGGTATGCCAGTCTGCCTCAAAATAGCCCCGCCTGTTAACTGCAAGGCCGCTGTCATCCTCCACCCAGGGGGCATCCATTTTCTGGCCTATGGCAGGGATTATCGCGTCACACTCGATTACAAATTCCGAGCCTTCAACAGGCCGCGGGCTTCTACGGCCGCTCTCATCCGGAGGGCCAAGCTCCGTGCGCTGGCATTTGAGGCCCGTGGCGCGGCCCTGCGCGCTTTCCACATTCAAGGGAGCGCACAGGAAGAGCATTTTCACGCCCTCGGCCAGGGCGCCTTCAATTTCATCTGCGTAGGCGGGCATCTGCTGGCGGGTGCGGCGGTAAACAACAGTCACTTCCTTGCAGCCAAGTCTTTTGGCCATGCGGGCCGCATCAATGGCCACATTGCCGCCGCCGATTACTGCAACCCTTTCACCGGGCTTTTTGCGGGACCCAAGGTTTATTTCGCGAAGAAAATCAACAGCATTGATGACAGCTTCGCATTCCTTTTCTCCGGGGATTCCCATATCCGCCCCCCCGTGCGCGCCTATTGCCAGCAGAACCGCGGCAAAGCCTTTTTCTTCCAGCTCCCTTAACGAGAAATCCTTGCCTAAAGACTTTCCTGTCTCCACCTTCACGCCCAGGTCCACAATGGCCTCTATCTCTTTATTCAGCACGGCTTGCGGCAGGCGGTAATCAGGAATGCCCACCTTGAGCATTCCGCCAAGCACAGAGAGCTTTTCAAAAATGGTTACAGATAAACCTGCAAGCCGCAGAAAATAAGCTGCCGAAAGCCCGCCAGGGCCTGAACCTATGACAGCCACCTTTTCGGGCCGCTCTGAAATAAGGGGCCGCGGCAGGGATTTTATGTCCACCTGATCTGCGGCAAAGCGCTTGAGGTCGCGGATTGCCACGGGCAAATCAACCTCGCTTCGGCGGCATTTTTCCTCGCAGGGATGCGGGCAGACCCGGCCCAGAATCCCCGGCAGGGGCATCCTCTGGCGGATAAGCTCTATTGCCTCGCGGTATTTTCCCTGGCCTATGAGCGCAACATAGCCCTGAACATTTATTCCTGCCGGGCAGGCGCCAACACAGGGAGCGCGATCCTTTTTTTCTATGCAGTAAGTTATGGGCACGGCCTGGGGAAAGGAGCGGTAAATGGCCTTGCGGGTGGCAAGATTCTCGTCCCATTCGCTGAACCTTACTACCGGGCATACCTTTGTGCATTCACCGCATCCCGTGCATACGCCTTCCTTGATGTAGCGAGGATTCCGGCGGATTTTTACCGTGTAATTGCCGATGTAGCCGCTGACCTCCTCCACCTGGCTGTATGAAAGAAGCTCAATGCAGTTATTCTGGGCCACATCAACCATTTTGGGGGTGCCTATGCAGGCGGCGCAGTCTAGCGTGGGGAAGGTTTTATCAAACTGGAGCATGTGGCCGCCTATGGTTGTGCTTTTTTCCACAAGGTATGCCTTGTGCCCGGATGCCCCAATGTCCAGCGCGGCCTGCATCCCTGCAATTCCTCCGCCCACCACAAGCACGGCCGGGTGAACAACAACCTCGCGCTTGTCCAGCTCCCTGTGCTGCCGCACCCGGCGCACCGCAGCATTGACAAGGTGCTTGGCCTTGCTGGTGGCTTCGTTTTCATCTGCTGTCACCCATGAAACCTGCTCGCGCACGGATGCCATCTGAAAAAGATAGGGGTTTATGCCTCCCCGTTCGCAAGCCCCCCGAAAGGTCTTTTCGTGAAGCCTGGGCGAGCAGGAGGCAACCACCACCCTGTTGAGGCTAAACTCCCGGATGTCCTTTTCGATCATCTCCTGGCCAGGGTCAGAGCACATGAACTTGTAGTCCCTTGCCACAACAACGCCTTCAAGGCCAAGTGCGTATTGAGCCACCTCGGCAACCCTTACCTTGTGGGCGATGTTGATGCCGCAATGGCAGACATAGCAGCCTATCCGGATGGACATATAAAACCTCCTCAAAGAGAATCACTTTTTTCTTATGGTCACCTGGTAGCCGTCCCCGTTTTCGATTTTTCCCTGCACACCCATAAGCTCGTAGGAGCCTGATGGAAGAACCTTGAAAAGATCGGTCCAGGTGTCAGGGTCCTGGCCCATGATTTCCAGGATTCCATTGGGACGAAGCCGCCTGAAGGTTTCGGTGAGCTTGAGCAGGGAAAGGGGCGGAATGTAGCGCCTCAAATCCAGAATTTGTTTTGTCTGCCTTCCCAAGCCGCACCTCCATAAATTGTTTCGCCCTTATTAATTGCAAGCCGGGTGCCCAAAACAAAAAGAAGGCAGCAAAATCTTTTTTTTGAAGGGAGATTGATGCTTATTGCATTGACTTTATGGAGTAATTTAATTGATCTTTTGAAAGCTTTCCCCAAAACAGCCGCCCGGAAAGCAA
>JASEHB010000289.1 GCA_030018745.1 Desulfatibacillaceae bacterium
GTCATTTTGTTCCGTATGCAAAGCCTGAAGCGCTCATGACGGCTTGTTGCCATATCCAGAAGAAAGCCAAAACAAATTCGCTTTTTTTCAAATGCGCTGGCCCTGTGGTCAGGCTTCTTTGCCCTTGACAAAGGAGGGGGCAAACTGGTATGACCTCTTACCAGTGGAGGCGCCCATGTTTTCAGAAAAACCCCTTCGGCCAACCCAACATGCAGCAGACACCCTGCTCACCCGCATTCTTGACGGCACCTATCCGCCCGGCGCAAGCCTTCCTGGCGAAAGGGAGCTTGCAAAGGAAATAGGCGTCACCCGGCCCACCCTGCGGGAGAATCTGCACCGCCTTGCAGCAGAAGGCTGGATAACAATCCGCCACGGCAAGGCCACAACTGTAAATGATTACTGGAAAACCGGCGGGTTAAAGCTTTTAGGAACTCTTGCCCGCTACATTGAGTATATGCCGGAAGGCTTTGTGGAAAACCTTCTGGATATCCGCACGGATCTCATCCCAGCCATTGCCATAAGGGCCGTGCAGAACTCCCCTGATGACATTCTCAAATACCTTGAAGCCGCACCGGGGCCGGGCAGCGAGGCAAGCCTTTTTGCCCGCTTTGACTGGGGCCTGCAAAGACTCATGGCCCAATGCGCCAAAAATCCCATTTACGGGCTTATTTTAAATGACTTTTCCGGCCTTTTTCAGGCAATGGCTGTTTTTTACTTTGGCCTTGCAACAGGCAGGCAGGCTTCCCTTGCCTATTACGCAGGGCTTAAAAGAGCAGTTGCCGCAAAAGATTTGATCAATGTTGACGCTCAAGTCCGCAAGGCCATGCAGGAGAGTCTGGACATCTGGCTGAATGTGAGCAGCAGTCGGGCAAACGAATAAAGGCAGGTGCAAAAAGCCCTGCAATGTAAAAGGAGGAAGGCCATGCTGCGATGGAATGGATGGGGAGATGAAAACACCACCATGGATCTGCCACGGGCAGGGAAGGCCCTCTTAAACGAGTGGGTGGGCGAGACTGCGCCCTCAAAGGATGTTCCCCTGGAAAAATTTCTGTCAGGCGTACCCCCTTCCCGCCTGCCAAAGCACAGGCTTGTAACCGTTGACAGTATGGAGCGGCTTGTGCATTCCCACGGCCAGAGCCTGCCCGACTGGGTGGCTTTGCGCAGCGGCGAGGCAATGGGCTTTGTGGATGGAGTCGCCTACCCCCAGACCACCCAGGACATTGTTGAACTTTTGGATTTTGCTTCAGAAAAGGACATAAACATAATTCCCTTTGGCGGCGGCACCAGTGTTGTGGGGCATCTTACTCCACGCGCAAGCAGCAGGCCTGTCCTCTCTCTTTCCCTTGAGCGCATGAACCGCCTGCTCTGGATTGATTCCGGCAGCAGCCTTGCCCTTTTTGAGGCAGGCGTGCGCGGCCCGGATCTCGAAGCCCAGCTTGCAGCCCACGGCTTCACCCTTGGCCATTATCCCCAGTCCTTTGAATGCTCCACCCTGGGCGGATGGGTTGTAACCCGCTCCTCCGGCCAGCAGTCCATGTACTATGGCCGCATAGAGGCCCTTTTTGCAGGGGGCGAAATGGTCACCCCAAAGGGCCTGTGGGAGCTTTGGCCCCATCCGGCAAGCGCCGCAGGGCCGGATCTGCGCCAGATGGTGCTTGGGTCCGAGGGCCGCATGGGGGTTTTAACCACGGCAAAGGTCCGGGTCAGCCCCCTGCCGGAGTTCGAGGCCTTTTACGGGGCTTTTCTTCCAAGCTGGGAAGCAGGGGTGAATGCAGTGCGCCAGATGGCTGTGGCGCGCCTTCCCCTTTGCATGATCCGCCTTTCAAACCCCGTGGAAACAGTCACACAGCTTGCTCTTTCCGGCCACGAAACCCAGTCTGCCCTTGTCAAAAAGTACCTGGGCCTGCGGGGAATACCCCAAAAGAGTGCGTGCATGATTCTTTTTGGCCTGACCGGGCAAAAAGCTTTTGCAAGCGCTGGCCTTTCCCAGGCCAAGTCCATAATCCGCAAGCATGGCGGGGTTGTGGTGGGCCAGACCATGGGAAACACCTGGAAGAAGAAGCGCTTTTTGATACCATATCTCCGCAACACCCTGTGGGAAGCTGGCTATGTTGTTGACACCCTGGAAACAGCGGTCACCTGGGACAAGGTGACCCTCACCATGGAGGGTTTTGAGAAGGCCATAAAGGAGGCCGCAGCCCAGGAAAACGAAAAGGCCCATGTATTCACGCATCTTTCCCACATTTATCCGTCCGGCTCATCGGTTTACACAAGCTATGTGTTTCGGCCCGGCAAAACACCCGGCCACACCCTTGAACGCTGGAAACGCATGAAGGCCGCGGCCAGCAATGTAATAACCCGAATGGGCGGAACCATAAGCCACCAGCACGGAGTTGGCGAGGACCATGCCCCATACCTGCCAGCAGAAAAAGGGCCGATAGGCATGGAGCTATTAAAGCAGACCTTCTCCTGGCTGGATAGTGAAGGCCGCATGAATCCTGGGAAGTTGATTGAGTGAGGAGAGGCCCTAAAAAATAATTAGGGGGGAACTGTTTTTTTCAAAAAAAGTTTTCCCCACAAAAAAGCTGTGTTGCAGTTTTGCTTATAAACAAGCTTTCTGGAGCAAATTGACATGAGCCTGGAAAATCTTAAAAGCCAGTACGATCTTGTTGTCATCGGCGGCGGAATAACTGGGGCAGGCATACTGCGCGAGGCGGTGCGGGCCGGGCTTTCCACCCTTTTGGTGGAGCAGAGGGACTTTGCCTGGGGCACATCCTCAAGAAGCTCCAAGCTGGTTCACGGAGGCCTGCGCTATCTCAAGGAGGGCAAATTCAAGCTCACCTGGGATTCCGTGCACGAGCGCGTGCGCCTTTTAAAGGAAGCCCCCGGCCTTGTGGAGCCAATCGGCTTTCTGTGGCCTGCCTACAAGGGCCAGTCCCCAAGCAAGGCTGCACTTGGCGCAGGCCTTTGGATTTATGATTTGATGGGCGGCAAAAAGCAGCACGCAAGCTATAGCGCCCAGGATTTTGCCAGGCTTGTACCCCAGATAAACACAAATGGCCTGACCGGAGGCATGGGCTTTGCCGATGCCCAGGTGGATGATGCCCGGCTTGTGCTGCGGGTGATACAGGAAGCGGTTGCTGCCGGGGGCCAGGCTGCAAACTATGTGAAGGCCAAGGCCCTTGTGAGGAATGCCAATGATGAGCTTACCGGCATTGTGGTGGAGGACACCCTTGACGGTACTGAAAAGGAGATAGCAACCCGCGCCGCCATAAACGCCACGGGCTTTTTTGCAGAAAAGCTCCAGCCCTCGCCTGTGGAAGGCCTTCACTTGCGGCCCCTGCGGGGGAGCCACCTAATGTTCCCCTTGTGGAAAATCCCCATAGGCCAGGCAGTGAGCTTCATCCATCCAAAAGATAACCGCCCCATTTTTGCCATACCCTGGGAAGGCGCGGTGATGGTGGGCACAACGGATCTGGATCATGCCCAGAACTGGGATGACGAGCCGAGAATTGCCGGAGAAGAGGCCGCCTACCTGCTTGACGGCCTTAAAATGATGTTTCCGGATGCGGGAGTTGAGGAAGCTGACTGCATTGCAGCGTGGAGCGGGGTGAGGCCCGTGCTTTCTTCGGGCGACAAGGACCCCTCCAAGGAATCCCGCGAGCATGTTGTGTGGAAGCACAAAGGCCTTGTGACCATCACCGGCGGCAAGCTCACCACCTTCCGGCTTCTGGCCCTGGATGCCCTGGCTGCCGCCGCGCCATTCTGCACCAAAAGCCTTTGCGAGCCAAAGGATAGCAGAATCTTCACCCCTGTGCCCGAAAAGCCAGACGACTTTTTAAGCCTTGAGCTTCCAGCATGGCGGCGGCTTTTCGGCCGCTACGGTCTTGCCGCCCAGGAGCTTGTAAAATCCGCAAAGAGCGAGGATCTGGAAACCATTCCAGGGACCAACAGCCTGTTTGCGGAAATTGCCTTTTGCGCCGGAAATGAGAATGTCCGATGCCTTGCAGACCTTCTGCTGCGCAGGGTGAGGCTTGGCTTTGTGCTGGAAAAGGGCGGCGAAGAGCACCTGGACCGCATACAGAGCCTGTGCAAGGATGCCCTGGACTGGGATGCAGATCGCTGGCAGAAGGAAAGACAGGACTACCTTGCCCTTTGGAAGAAGGCCTATTCTCCGCCTGCTCAAAGGGAGGATGGTTAACAGGCTTGCTGAAAAGAAATTGTGCGGAAGGGGGCTTTTTTTGTAAAAAGCCCTCCCCCACAAAAAGCAGCTTTCAAAAGCCCTTTTTATATTTGAAGAGGCC
>JASEHB010000290.1:0-2921 GCA_030018745.1 Desulfatibacillaceae bacterium
AGCCCCCAGGTAGATTTCCGGAGTCATCCCCTTTACCAGAAGAAGCTCCTCCTCCTGGACCATTGGGCCGTTTCGGGCCTTATAAGGCTGGTCCTGGCGCAGGTAGTGGTCGGACTCTGCGCCCGTAAGCCCGGTGGTTGCGTCATCATCCTCCCTGTCAAGCCAGTCTTTCAGGGAGTTGATAAAGCTGGTGGTGGCGTTTATTTCATCTGTCTCGTGCTCTGTAAATATGGGCCTCAAAAATCTGTCCCAAAGCTGCTGCTGCTCCGGGTTGAACTCGTGGCCGTGGGGAGGCTTCACCAGGGCATTTATCTGGATCAGGGAAAGACAGTCAACAATTGCAACAGAGAGCTTTTCCGGGTCCTGGCCCGCCTCAAGAAGGGCGAGTTGGATTTTGTCGGGCATTGCCCAGTCATCCTGAATTGTAACATTGGTGTTTTTCCTGCGGTTTTCCAGAAGCAGGGCCTGGGCAAGAACCACGCCCCCGCGTGCGGTCCATTCAAGCTGGCCGCGGATTCTGTCCGCAGCCGCGGATTGGGCCATGCCCCTTACCTGGCGGTGGCTTTCCACGGTCAGCGCCACCAGCACGGTTATGACCATAAGGGCTATGAGCATTGCCACCCCGCTGTCCCGCAGGGGCAAAAAAGGCCGCTTTTTGGTTGTTCCCAAAAAAATCATGTCTGTTTCAGCGCCCATGCCCGATCAGGAAACCGGGTCGCGGAAAATGGGCAGATCCACGCGGGTTTCAAACACAAGTGGTCTGGCTCCCTGCGAATCAGGAGCAATTTCAAGGATTATTCCCACAGCCCTGGGGGTTGCATAGCCGAACATGGGTGATTCCGAGTCCCAGGCGTCATGGGTGCGGCCTTCGTTATCAATAAATACAAAGCTTATTTTTTCAATACCCTGGCAAAGCACAGGGTCCAGAACAGGCGCCGACTCAAAGAGATCCCAGGCCAGGGAGTCCTTCCGCCGCAGAACAAAGCTCTCGTCTGCCCCCCGCTCGCGGGTGACATAGTAAACAATTTCCGAAAGCCCTGTAAGGCCGGTGCCAGTCAAATCCGCATGCGCCCTGGAAACAAAGCGCAGGGTGGGGAAGCCCGGATCTCCAAGCATAATCCCGCTGGTCTGGATGCGATATGGGTCAGGCTCTGAAAGGGCGCTGGTCGGGGGCTTGTAATCCGGGGGCCGGGCCGCATGGAGCGAGGAAATATCCTGGCTCATGCGTGCAAGGCTTGTCTTTACCTCAAAATACAGGCCCAGGCTTTTCTGGGTTTGGGCTGTGTTGTCAAGGGTGGCTTTCCAGGAGCCGAAAACAAGAGACATGACAACCGCAAACACAAAGATTGCCATGAGTACCTCCAGAAGGGTGAAGGCGCTTTGAAATTTGGCCCGGATTGGCAAAAGCTCTCTTTCCATTTTTTTAAAACCGCCCGCGATAACAGCCTTTTTTACATTGCCCTTGCTCTGCATCACCAAAAGAAACTATTGCGGATCTATCATCCGCAGGCTTGCAATCTCGTATGAAAAAACGCCGTCATCCCAGTCAACAACAAGAAAAATGCGCTCCAGCCGTTTTGATGTTTCGTCCAGCACATCGCTGAAAACCGGCTCCAAAGAAACCTTCCATGAGTACCGGGGCCAGTTTTCGCCGTAATCGCCGGATTCTCCTAAAAGCGTGTCCGGGTCCTGGGCCAGAAACGCGGACATGGTTTTTCTGGCAAGCAGGGGGGCTGTTATTTCAAACTGCGTGCGGGCAGCCAGCCACACAGACTGGCTCTGGAGCCGGAAAACGCTCACCAGGGCAATGGAGAGAACCACCATTGCAAGGGCCACCTCCAGAAGGGTGAAGCCCCGGTTGAAAAGGAAAAATCTGCGCAGAAAAACCGGCTTCAAAGGGGGGCCTCCATGGGCGTATGCTCGTCTGTGACCTTCACCTTGCCAAGAAAAGGCTCCAGAAAGAGGGAAATTCTGCGGTTTTGGTCTGCAATGTGTATGGCGCAGTGCTGGATATAGCCCTGGGCTGAGATGTAAATTGCAGCCACACCCATTGACTGGCTGCTGCCGTCTGGCCATTGAACGCTTTCCAATACAACCCCCTGGGGAATTGGAAATCCGCCGGAAAGGTGAGAGGAATCGGTTGGCTCCTGCTCGCCTTCAGGAAAGGGGCCGATGCGTCTGCCCGTGAGATCCACATAAAAATAGCGGGGAGACTGGGTCTTTATGGCGGCCATGCGGTTGTTTTCCACATGGGCGATGACGGCCCTGGCGGTTTTCTCCAGGTCTCCTACGCTCACAGCCGAGCGCAGGGTAGGCACGGCCACCACAAGCATGACACCCATTATGGCTGTCACAGCGGCAAGCTCCACCAGAGTGAAGCCCCGGCTGCGGCTATTCAATGTCCCAGATGGAGATGTCTGCATCAAACTCTTCTCCTCCGGGCTGTCCGTCCGCTCCGAAGGTTAACAGGTCGTACTCGTGGACACTGCCCGGATACATATAGACATAAGGCCGCCCCCAGGGGTCGTTGGGCAGGACGGGCCGCTGCAAGTATCCGCCCCTGCGCCAGCGGGCCGCCGCAGCCGGGTCCTGGGGCGGGCGCACAAGCACCTCAAGGCCCTCCTCGGTGGCGGGATAGCGGCCCACATCCAGGCGGAAGAAGTTTAAAGCCGTGTCCAGAGCCTGAAGATCCACCTTTGCCTTGGACTGCTTGGCCCTTTCCGGCTTGTCCATGACCCGCGGCACCACAAAGGTTGCCAGAATGCCCAGGATGATGATGACAGCCATCAGCTCTAAAAGGGTAAAGCCTTGGCCTTTGGCAAAAAAGGGGCGTTTTTGCATTTTGTTTCCTCCGGTGCTTCTTTTGCAAAGGCCGCAAAATTTCTTCAGAGGGCCTTTTTCTTAAACTGACAGGGCACACA
>JASEHB010000290.1:2931-4297 GCA_030018745.1 Desulfatibacillaceae bacterium
CACACATAAGCGCCCGGCAACAAAAAACATCATATCACAAGTGAGCTCATGTCCACGATGGGCAGGAGTATGGAAAGAACCACAAATCCCACGCCAAAGGCCATGAGGATTATCATCATTGGCTCAAGGAATGTTGTCATGCGGTCAACCGCGTTCTGGGCCTCCCGCTGGTAGAGGTCTGCAACCTTGTCCAGCATGGCTTCAAGCTCTCCGGAATGCTCGCCCACATCCATCATCTGAATCGCCACGGGCAAAAAGCCCGGCTTGCCGGAAAGGGACTGGGCAAGGCTTGATCCCTGGCTTATCTGCTCGGCAGCATCTTCAATTCCCTGGGCAAGAACCTGGTTTTCAACAACAGCCTTTACAATTTCCATTGCCGGAACCAAGGCAACCCCGTTTTGAAGCAAAGATGCCAGTGTGCGGGAAAAGCGCGCCAGGGCAAATTTTACTGCCAGGCCTCTGACCAGCGGTATTCTCAAAATCATTTTATCCAGGCCAAGCCTGCCCTTTTGGGTGCTTTTGAGCCTGGAGAAGGATATTGCTCCGGCTGCCAGGGCAATAAGGCCCACCCACCACCAGGTTTTTAAAAAATCGCTTGCAGCAAGAAGCGCCCTTGTGGGCAGGGGCAGGGTGCGGCCATAGTCTGCAAAAACCTCTGTAACCGAAGGCACAATCACCATGAGCAGGAAAATCATCATCCCTGCTCCGAGAAAAAGCATGATGAAGGGATAGAAAAGAGCGGTTGTAACCTTGGAGCGGGATTCCTGCTGGCGCTCGTAAAGCTCTGCAAGGCGGCCAAGCACCACTTCCAGAGCGCCGGAGGCCTCTCCTGCCCGCACCATGTTCACATAAAGGGGCGGAAAAATTTTGGGATGCGCGGCCAGGGCCTGGGCCATGGACCCGCCCTCCACAATGGAATCCTTAACCTGGGCCAGGACGCGCTTCAACTTTGCCTGGGGGGTGTTGGGAATGATTGTCTCCAGGGCCGTTACCAGGGGAAGCCCTGCGCCAACAAGGGTGGAAAGCTGGCGGGTCATTATGGCCACATGGCTTGCCCGCACGCCTCCCCACACATTTAAGGAAAGGCCCTGCCCGGCCTTTGTGTCTGCGCTTTGGGCAGCCTCACTGATATGGGTGGGGAACTCGCCTTTTTCCCGGAGCTTCTGTCGGGCGGCAACGGGGCTTACTGCATCCACAATGCCGCTTCTGCGCCTTCCCTTGGCATCCAGGGCGCTGTATTCATAGACAGGCATGGCTTATGTCTTTTTTGGGGGTTAAAAAAGGCATCATTTTTTGTCAGTCAAGATTTTTCCTTATGGGCAGGCGCGTCCAATCTGTCCGCATAAGCTGCAAGAAATATCCTCAC
>JASEHB010000291.1 GCA_030018745.1 Desulfatibacillaceae bacterium
TTTTCATGAATTATACGGGTTGGCCTTGCGGTCCGTGGACAAAAGGCCAAACGCAAAAAAGCCCCCAGGGAAAATTCCCCGGAGGCTTTTTTGTTTAAACTTTTTGTCTGGCTTATGCAGCACAAGGCCTTAAAACAGCAGGTACTTTTGCCGCAAGTGTCTTTTACTGGCCCAGCAGGCCTGTGAATGACACGCCCTGGGGCGCCACAAAGATGAGCAGCAGGGAGACAACCAGGGTGTAAATTGCCAGAGACTCGATAAGGGCCAGACCGATGAGCATGGTGGTCATTATCTTGCCGGAGGCTTCGGGATTGCGCGCAATGCCCGTAACAGCAGCTTTGAGGCCCATACCCATTGCCAGACCGCAGCCGATGGCCGCAAGGGCGATTCCAAAACCGGCCACCACAACGGCAGCCATCAATACTTGAAGGACTTCTGCTTCCATCTCTCTCTCCTTTTTGGGTTGATGTATTTCACGCGGGCTTCTTCCAAAAACCCGTGAAACCGCTTTTTAATGCGCATGCTCCAGTGAGCCTGCAAAGTAAACTGAAGACAGCAGGAAAAACACGATTGCCTGCACCAGGGAAACGAAAATGCCAAGAACCAGCATGGGCATGGGGGCAAAGAATGCCCCTCCCAGCATGAAAAGGATGCCAAGCACAAGCTCCTTGCCGCTGATGTTGCCGAAAAGACGGAAGGTCAGCGAAAGGACGCGTGACAGGTGCCCGACTATTTCTATTACAAGGAAAAGAGGCGCCAGCAAAATTGAAGGCCCTGTAAAGTGCTTGATGTACTTTATGCCGTGATACTTAATGCCGATGGCGTGCGTGAGGAAAAACACCACCAAGGCGCAGGAAAGGGGGGTGTTGACATTGCCGGTGGGCGGAAAGAAGCCGGGTACAAGCCCCACCAGGTTGCTTAAAAAAATGTAGAGGAAAAGGGTGGCGGAAACAGGCAGGAGCCAGCGGCCTTCCTCGCCCACAATGCTCACCAGAAAGTTCTCCAGGCCGTCAATGGCCACTTCCATCACATTCTGCCCCTTGCCCGGAACAAGCGCCAGGGCGCGGGTGGAAAGAAAACCCAGCCCCAGAAGCATGGCCATGACCACCCAGGAATACAGAACATGAATATGATGAAAGGCCCATTCCTCTGCGCCGTGGCCAAACAGGGCGAAAATTGCCTGAACATAAAGATATGGATGTTCCACTTACGAAACCTCCTTGCAGAAGCTGTGTTTATACTCGTTGAAAAGGGCCGCCATAACGCTTGGCATCATCACCGAAAGTCCCACTATAAGGCCGATGGGATTTACCAGGCGCCATGCTATCAAAAAACCTATAATAATCGCTGACACCATAAAACGGATGTAATACTTAACCAGAATTGACTTGAACTTGAGGTTGCCCTCTGTAAGATTTTTACCCAGGGTGCGCCGCAGCAGGGTGAAGTTTACCGTAACAATAAGGCCCCCGGCGGCCACGCCCGTAAAAACGCTCCACGAGAAAAAAAGCAGGGCTGCAAGGCTCAAGACCCCAAGTATCACCCAGTTGGCCCGCGTCACAAAGTCGTATATCCGCTTTTCTTCCCCGCCTAGTATCATTGGTCCTTCTTTCCCTGCTCCTCATCCACGCGGATTGCGCGCTTGTAAATCAGATACAGGTTTTTAAAACCGGCGATTATTCCCACAATCAGAAAAATAATCGTAAACAAGGGCATTGAGTCAAATACCCTTTTATCCAGATACAACCCAATGAACAGGCCAATGGTTATGCTAAAAGCCATTGAAAGGCCTGCTGTTGAGATGTAGGCCAGATCCCGCAGTAACTGCCTGGAATCCTTTTTCATTTCCGGGTCATATCCGGTTCATATTAGGGCCTGCGCCAACCTGCGCTTTATTGCCCTGTAAGACGGCAGGCCTTACCCGCCCAAGCCGGGCGCACTAGCAAATTGCTTCAAGTCCTGCCAAGCGTTTTTCCGTACCAAACAGGACAGGTGAAGTCAACCTATTATTGAGCAAAAAAAACCCCAATCCTTACGATTTTGCTTTCGGCTAGTCATACAAGGGCCTTAAATGCCTTTGCCGCGGCAGTAACTGTTGCGTCAATCTGCTCGCTTGTATGGGCTGCACAAACAAACCAAGCCTCAAACTGGGATGGCGGCAGGCTGACCCCCTCCTGGGCCATGAGGTTGAAAAAGCGCCCAAAGGCCTTTGTGTCGCTTTTTTTGGCCTGCTCAAAATTTGCAACCGGCCCGGCCTGGAAGAACAGGGTTATCATGGAGCCTGCCCGGTTTATGCAAAGGGGAAGCCCGGCCTGCCTTGCAGCCTGGGCAAATCCCTGTTCAAGCCTTGCGGATTTTTCCTCCAGGGCTTTGTAAAAATCTTGAGGGTTTTTGACAAGCTCCTCAAGGGTTGCAATTCCGGCGGCCATTGCCACGGGGTTGCCGGAAAGTGTGCCGGCCTGATAAACAGAGCCGCTGGGGGCAATCTGCTCCATCAAATCCCTTCTGCCTCCATACGCGCCAACAGGCATTCCTCCGCCCAAAATCTTGCCTAAACAGGTTATATCCGGCCTTATGCCGTAAACCTGCTGCGCCCCGCCAAGGGCAAGGCGGAAACCTGTCATCACCTCGTCAAAAATCAAAAGCGCGCCGTGGGCGTCACAGATAAGGCGTAGGGCCTCAAGGAAGCCCTTTTTGGGGGTGACCACGCCCATGTTGCCGCATACAGGCTCCACAATGATGGCTGCAATTTTATCGCCCTTTGCGGTAAAGGCGGCTTCAACAGCCTTAATATCGTTGAAGGGCAGAGACAGGGTTTGGGCGGCCACGGCCTTTGGAACGCCGGGGCTTCCCGGAATGCCCAGGGTTGCCACGCCCGAACCCGCAGCCACAAGAAGGCTGTCTGCATGGCCGTGATAGCAGCCGTCAAACTTGAGAATGATGTCCCGGCCCGTGGCTGCGCGCGCCAGGCGAATGGCGCTCATGGTGGCCTCTGTGCCGGAATTGACCATGCGGACCATTTCCACTGAAGGAACGGACTGAACAACCAGTTCTGCAAGCCGTACCTCGGCCTCTGTTGGCGCGCCAAAGGACAATCCTTTGGTGATTGCGCCGGCCACGGCCCCCATGACAGCCGGATGGCGGTGCCCCAGGATGAGCGGACCCCAAGAGCCGACAAAATCCACAAGGGTATTTCCATCCACATCCCTTACGGTTGCGCCCTGGCCCTGGTCAATGAATCGGGGACTTGCCCCCACCTGGGCGCAGGCCCGCACCGGGCTGTTGACGCCGCCGGGAATAAGGGACAGAGCTTTGGCATACAGGGCTCTTGATTTTTCCTCTGCCATAAGAATTTCCTTTCTTTAAAAAGGTCAAACGCTTGGCAAACTAACAGATTTTTTGCACAAGGGTCAAGAAATGGCGTCAGGAAATGAAAAAATAAGAAAGAGCAAGCGCAAGGCAGGTTAAAAAGGAAGATACTGCAAGGAATAACGGGTTTTTTCAAAATGATTTTTCAAAGTTTTCGGTTATTCTGCGGGTTGTTATGCCCGGCATCAGATGCGGATACTTGTGATAAAGCCTGCCTTTGGCTCCCAGACAAGGCAGAGATTATTGGAAAGGGCGCCGCAGGTGACTATGCATGGCGTGAGGGGGGCTGCGTCCAGGGCCTGATTCTGGGGAGGGGTAAGGGTGGCAAGTTTTTTGCGGTTGTCACTCTCTTCCAGGTGGGCCACAAGAGGGCTGTGGCTGTGGCCCCGGAAAAGGAATTGAGCCGGCCTGCCCGAAAGGTAGGCAAGCATCTGGGGCGGGTCCATGCTGCGGGCAAGGGCCGAAAGCCCCATGCGTCCCACATAGGGCAGGGAGTGGACAAAAACCGCTTTTTGATAGAGCAGGCGGCAGGGAAGGTTTTTGAGCCATTGAACTGTCTGCTCGCTCACCGGCCCGCCGGGCCGACCGTCGTGGGAGGCCACAATCTGGTGATCATTGTTGCCTTTTACTGTATAAACCCCGTGAGAAATCAAAACCCCGGCGCAGGTGTCTGCGGTTTCGGGCCGGGCGGAATCCACCACATCTCCAAGGTGTATCAAAAGGCTGCAACCCAGTTCAGAAAGCCTTTTCACCCCTTTGAGCAAAGCCTCCGGCTCGCCGTGGCTGTCAGCCATAACTCCAACTTTGGCCGGAGCATCGCTCTCAACCTCAATTTGCACAGTCTCGCACAAAAAAGCCATTTGCCCACACCACAAAAAAAGAAAAACAAAAAAGCCTTAAAATGTTTG
>JASEHB010000292.1 GCA_030018745.1 Desulfatibacillaceae bacterium
GGGGAAAACTTTTTTCCAAAAAAGTTTTCCCCCCGCAAAAATAGTTTTTTTCTTTTGCGTCTTTCCCAAACCTTCTTGCATGGCGGAGAAAATAAAATGGCCAAAATCTATGGCGGGCATCTTGTGGCAAGGCATCTTAAGGAAAAGGAAGGGGTTGACACGATTTTTTCCCTTTCCGGCGGGCACATTGACCGGATTTATGACGGCTGTTTCCAGTACGGGGTAAGGCTTGTGGATGTGCGTCATGAGCAGGCTGCCGCCATGATGGCCCATTCCTGGTCCATTTATGCGGGAAAGCCCGGCGTGTGCCTTGTCACCGCTGGCCCTGGTTTTACAAATGCCATAACGGGCATTGTGAATGCGCATCTGGAAAATGCCCCCCTTGTGGTGATTTCCGGCACAGCCCCTGTGCGGGACTGGGGCAAGGGCGCACTCCAGGAGATGGATCAGGAGGACATGATAAAGCCCTTTGTGAAGTGGTGCCACACCTGCCATTCCACAGCCAGGATACCCGAAGCCATTGCCGCGGCCTTCCGCCATGCGGTTAATGGCAGGCCTGGGCCTGTTTTCCTCCAGCTTCCGCCCGACATTTTGAATGTGAGCATTGACGAGGAGGCGGTTGTCCCTGCCGGGGCAGGCAGCAAAATTTATGGCAGCCTGCCGGATGAGGCTTCCCTGAAAGAAGCGGCCCGGCTTATAAACAAGGCCAAAAGGCCGGTCATCATGGGCGGCAGCGGCGTGGGCCTTTCCCCCTGCGAAAAATCCATTCGGGAATTTGTGGAAAAAAGCGGAATTCCCTTCTTTTTCCTCAATGCAGGCAGGGGTGTTCTGCCGGATAACCACCCTTTGAGCCTGTGGGACGGAACCCAGACTTCCATGTTCAACGGCGCGGCCCAGGCGGATGTGATTGTGGCCTTGGGCCTGCGTTTCAACTGGCTGCTGCTTTTCGGCCAGGGCTTTGTTGCGTCAAAGGTCATAAGGGTGGATGTGGACGCCACGGAGTTGAACCGCAACCGTGAGGCGGATGTGGGCCTTTGCGGGGACATAAACCTCACCCTTGAGGCATTGAACCCCATGCTGGAAAAGAGGGAGCATTCCTCCTGGCTGGAGTCGCTTCGCCAGGCCAGCGCGCCGGAAGTCCAGGCCAATGACGCGCTCAAGCACACGCCAAAAGACCCCATCCACCCCTTCAGGCTCATGGAAGCTGTGCGCCAGGTGGTTGGGGATGATGCAATCTACATACTGGACGGAGGCGACACCTCCTACTTTGGCATAATGGGCTTCACGGCCACAAGCAAGGCTTCGGTGCTTGGCGCGGCAAGCGGGCTGCTGGGCTGCCTGGGCACGGGCCTGCCCTTTGGCATTGCCGCAAAATTGGCCTGCCCCGACAAAACCGTGGTGGTTGTTTCCGGGGATGGCTCCTTTGGCTTCAATGCAATGGAGTTTGACACGGCCCTGCGCCACAATGCGCCTGTGTTGTGCGTAATCTGCAATGACCAGGCATGGGGCATGATAAAGCACGGCCAGGAAATATGCTACGGCTGCGATCGCTTAATAGGCTCGGAGCTTGGGGTTATTCATTACGAGGGCGTTGCAAAGGCCCTGGGCGCGCATGGCGAGCTTGTGGAAAAGGACAGCGAGCTTGTGCCTGCTTTAAAGCGCGCTTTGGAATCGGGCAGGCCTGCCTGCGTGAATGTGCTCACAGACCCAACTGTGACAAGCCCGGCCACCCTGCTTTTCTCCCAGTCCCTTAAAATGGAGTGAGCCATGAAGGCCCTTGTTTTTGCACTGTCTCTGCCAAGAGCTGGCGCTCTCATGTCTTTGGGCAGGGCTTCCCAAAAGTTTTTCTATGACAGCCCCCTGTCTCTTATCAGCATAAAAGATGTGGATGAGCCGGTGCTGCCGGGGCCTGACTGGGTGAAGGTGAAAACAGCGGCCTGCGGATTCTGCGCTTCGGATCTCAACCTCATTTTCCTGCGGGAGTCGCTCACGGCAAGTCCTTTTTCCTCCTTTCCCTGCATAATGGGCCACGAGATGTGCGGAACCGTGGTGGAAGCCGGGACTGGCGTGGATAACGCAAGGCAGGGGGATATGGTGACGGTTGCGCCCATACTCTCCTGCGCCACAAGGGGCATTGACCCTGTGTGCGCGGCCTGTGCCAAGGGCCTTGTGTGCAACTGCGAAAACTTTGCAAGGGGCAACCTTGCTCCTGGTATGTTTTTGGGGCTTTGCAAGGATGTGGGCGGCGGCTTTGCGCCCTATTTTGTTGCCCATAAAAGCCAGATATTTGTAATGCCAAAAACCCTGCGCCCGGAAACCGGGGCCATGATGGAGCCTTTTTGCGTGGGGCTTGCCGCTGTGTTGGGCAGCCGCCCGGCAGATGGCGACAAGGTGCTTGTGATAGGCGGCGGCGTGATAGGCAACACGGTGGTTCGGGCCATAAGGGCGCTGGGGGCGGACTGCAAGGTGACGGTGGCCGATCCCTCCCCCTTTGCCGCAGGCGTGGCGAGGCTTTCCGGGGCGGACAGCATAATTGCAAGCGGCGACATAATTGCAGAGGCCCCGGCGCTCACCGGCGGGACATCCTACAAGCCACTTGCAGGCAAAAACATACTCATGGGCGGTTTTGACCGCATATTCGACACGGTGGGCAGCTCAAACACTCTCAATGCCGCCATGCGCTGCCTTGCAGCAGGCGGGGAGATAATGGTGCTTGGCATAGGGGCCTCCGCCAAGCTGGATCTTACGGCCCTGTGGCTCAAAAAGCAGACCATCAAAGGCACTCTTGCCTATGGCTTTGAGCCGTGGGAGGGCAAAACCCTCCATGTTTACCAAATCGCCCTGGAGCTTATAAAAAAAGGAAAGGTCCGCCTTGATGACCTTGTGACCCACCGCTTTGCCCTGTCCGAGTACAAGCGCCAGATTGAAGTGAACCTGGCAAAGGGCCGCCACCAGGCAATGAAGACAGTGACATGGTTCGATTGAACGGAAAACAGACAAGGCATCCAAAAGGGGTTTATTTAAACGACCCGGATGTTCTGGAAATAAGGGGCGGAGGCGGCTGCCTGCTGGTGGTCGGCCTGTTTTTTGCAGCCTTTGGCGGGCTTTTTGCCTTCACAATGCTCAATCTGCCCCAGGGACATTCTGCTGGCCAGATTTTAGGGGCGGCATTCGGCGGGCTTTTTGCCCTTTTGGGCGCGGCCATGCTGCTGGGCCGCTGGGGTATGAAACTATACCGCAGGGAGGGCAGGCTTTTTTCCTGGTGGGGCATGGGCCTGCTTCTGCCCGGCCTGACCCTGCCCCTTAAAACCAAAAGTGTAAATCTGTCTGACTTTTCCTTTGTCCGCCTTTCCAAGGAGGTGAGAAAATCTTCCGGCAGCAAATCCAACTCCCAGACGGTTTACCCGGTGAGCCTTGATGGGGATAAGGGCCAAGAAAAGCTTAAGGAGTTTTCGGACTATGCTTCCGCAAGAGGCCTTGCCGAGCTGGTGGCAAAGTTTCTGGGCCTTGACCTGCACGATTCCTCAAGCGGCGAAACCCTTTTGCGCCAGGCGGCCTTTCTGGATGAATCCCTGCGCCAGAAGGCGCTGCGCACAGGGGAGGCGGTATCTGCAAAACAAAGGCCCATAAATATGCGCTCCACTGTGACGCCTGGGGCCGGAACAGTGGATATTGTTGTCCCAGCTTCAGGCATAACCCTTTTTCATGGCGCTGGCCTTGCTTTTATCACAAGCATATCAGCCATAAGCTATTATTTTGAAGGCTGGTTTCCATCCGTATTCATCATCCTTTTTCCGGGCCTTGCCATTTTGGGCCATGCAAGCCAGGGAATAAGAATCAGGGCGGACCGCCAGGGCCTTTGGCTGAAAAAAACCTGGCTGGGACTTGGCATCACCCGGCACATCCCGACAAACGAGATTGAGGAGCTTGTTGCGGCAAGGATTTTGCCCGAAGGCATGGAGTTGAGCGAGTTGCCGGAAAAGCACCGGGCCGTTGTGCTTGCAGCCGTCAACTTTTTTGTGCGGCCAAAGCTTGTGGCCCGCTCCGATCGCCAAACCCTTGAGGTCTCCGGTGCTGTTTCCGGCGAGGAGATGGAATATCTGCTCTCCTTGGTAAAACGGGAGCTGGTGCGATAGAAGTTTGGGCGGGCCATATACCGCCGCAACAAGGCCCGGCCACAACGCATTGAAAGGATTGCAAATCAAGGGCCAGAAGCATTTGAAAAAGAGAAGTTATTTGTCGTGCGCTTTTTTAAGGGGGGCATTAAGCTGTCA
>JASEHB010000293.1 GCA_030018745.1 Desulfatibacillaceae bacterium
GGAAGCGCTTGTGGCAATTCTGCCTGCCGGGCTTTTTGCGGATATGCTTGTAAACGGAGTGCTTGCAGGGGTGGGTGCTGTGATAGTGTTTCTGCCAAACATCCTCATCCTGTTTTTTTGCATAGCCATTTTCGAGGACACCGGCTACATGGCAAGGGCAGCCTTTCTTATGGACAAGGTGATGCACCTTATGGGCCTGCACGGCAAGTCTTTTATCCCGCTTCTCATGGGCTTTGGCTGCAATGTTCCGGCCATAATGGCCACCCGCACCCTGGAAAACGAGAGGGACAGGATACTGACCATCCTCATAAACCCCTTGATGTCATGCTCTGCAAGGCTTCCTGTTTACATCCTTCTTGCCGGAACCTTCTTTGCCGCCAGGGCCGGAACGGTAATATTTGGCATCTATATTCTTGGAATTGTGCTGGCCGTGCTTCTGGGCAGGCTTTTCCGCTCCACAATTTTAAAGGGGGAGAGCGCCCCCTTTGTGATGGAGCTGCCTCCCTACCGGCTTCCCATGCTAAAAAGCCTTCTTCTGCATATGTGGGACAGGGCCAAGATGTTTCTAAAAAAAATGGGCGGCATAATTCTTGTCGGCTCCATTGTAATTTGGTTTTTGTCCTCTTTTCCGCAGACCGTCACCTTGCCTCTTGACTACGAGGCTGCCTTTGCCGACCTTTCCGGCCAGTATGAATCCGCCATTGCCGCAACAGATGATGAAGAGAAAGCTGCTGCCCTGGGCAGAGAATATGAACTTGAAATGGCCCGGTTGGGCTATCAGCAGGAAGCCCAGATCAGGGAGCAATCCTACCTGGGCCGCATGGGCAAGGCCATAGCCCCTGTTTTTGAACCCCTTGGCCTTGACTGGCGGGGCGCGGTGGCCATAATTTCGGGCTTTGTTGCAAAGGAAGTTGTTGTGAGCACTCTGGCGGTGCTCCACGCCTCTGACGATGATCCGGATTCCGCCAACCTTTCCGAGGCCCTTTTGCGCTCCGGCATGACTCCTCTGGCGGGCCTGGCCATGATGGCTTTTGTCCTGCTCTATGTGCCCTGCTTTGCAACCGTGACAATGGTTCTCCAGGAAACCCGCTCCTGGCAGTGGACGGGCTTCATGGTGGTTTACAGCACGGTTTTGGCCTGGATTGTGGCCTTTGTAATATTTCAGGGCGGCAGGGCTATGGGGCTTGGCTGATGACCCGAACAATTCATGAAAAATTTTGCCGTTGAAGAATATAAAATATTTTCAAGCAGATAAGTGCATTTTTGGAGTTCTGTCAAAAATACAGTCTGCTTTTGATGCAAAACTTGTTTAAACGGCAAAATTTTTCACCCTGCGGGCGCGCCCTATTTGCACACTGGCTGCGTTATCTTAGGACTCGGCATACAATAGTATGCCTTCGCCCCTCTAGCCTTGCCAGTGCACAAATATTGGCGCGTGAATTGTTCGGGTTAAGGGCCAAGCCAATTAAAGGAGAGAGCGCCATGAGCGGAAGGCAGCCCGGATATGTAAAGCTTCTTGCCACAGGCGAGCTGGAAAAAAGGGTTGAGCAGGCTGTAAGCCGCCTGGAAGATTGCACCCTCTGTCCGCGAGCTTGCCGCGTAAACCGGCTCAAAGATGAAAGGGGCTTCTGCAAGACGGGCAGAAATGCACTTGTCTCAAGCTTTGGCCCCCATTTTGGCGAAGAAGCCCCCCTTGTGGGCAAACACGGGTCCGGCACAATCTTTTTCACCTATTGCAACCTGCTTTGCGTTTTCTGCCAGAACTTTGACATAAGCCACCAGGGGGATGGGCAGGAGGTGAGCCGGGATCAGCTTGCATGGGTAATGGAAGAGCTTGCCAGGCAAAAATGCCCCAACGAAAACTTTGTAACCCCAAGCCATGTTGTGCCCCAAATTCTTGAAGCCCTGCTCATGGCAGCCAAAAGGGGCTTTAATCTACCCCTTGTGTATAATTCCGGTGGCTATGACAGCGTTGAAACCCTAAAGCTCCTTGACGGGGTTTTCGATATCTATATGCCTGACTTCAAGTTCTGGGAAAGCAGTGTGGCAGAAAAGGCCTGCTCTGCCCCGGACTACCCCCAGAGGGCAAAGGAGGCTTTAATGGAGATGCATTGCCAGGTGGGGGACCTTGCTCTCGATGAAAAGGGCCTGGCCTATAAGGGCCTTTTGCTACGGCACCTTGTTATGCCCAACAACATGGCCGGCACGGACAAAATTTTTGAGTTCGTGGCCCAAAAGATCTCCAGGCAAACCTATTTGAATGTCATGCCCCAGTACCGGCCATTGGGCCGTTATGACCAAATGCCGGGAATTGAGCGGCCAATAACAGAAAAAGAATTTGAACAGGCCCTTGAATCTGCCCGCAGGCACGGGCTTGACCGTCTTGATGAGCGCCGCAGGACCTTTCTGGCATCGTTTTGATTTTGCTGCCTTCTTTTTATTCAATCAGATTTTTTGTCTGCCGCAAAAATCCCTTGTGCGGGCAAAAGGCGCATCATGGTGCGGATATGTCGGGAATATCCCCGGCCTGTCTTACGCGAAAGGCCTCAAGCGCCTCTTTGATTTCCTCCAAAAGCTCTTTTGGATAAAGCACCCCTGCAAACTGCTCGTAAATGGGCAGGGTCCTGCGGGCAAATTCAGCCAGATCATCAGGAGAGGATTGGGAAAGTTTAAGGCCATAGTGCAGCATGGCTTCAAGGCTTCTCTGGTTATCCCGCCGGTTTGCCTCCAAAAAGGGCCTTGTTACATCATCGCGTCCGGCAGAAATGTTTGTCCGCCAGGTTTGGGGGAGCGAGTTCCAGTTTTCAAGGTTAAGCACAATCACGCCCGGCGAATAACGAATCTTCATGGGGTTTACATATCTCAACACCGTGTAAAGCTGGCTGCCCACCATGTACAGGGCCGGGGCAAAGCTTGCATCAATGACGCCTGTCTTGTAGCCGGAATGGCCTTCCATAACATTCATGGAAATGGGCGATACACCCAGAGCACGCAAGGTAGCGGTCTCCATGGGGCCGTACCAGTTCTGGAATTTGGCGCGGGAAAAATCCTCTATGGTGCGCAGGGTCCGCCGGGCGGAATAGGTTTCGTCAAAGCCCTGGTCCACCCACAAAAGCAGCTTGAAGCCCTGATTCTGAAAATAGCCGTCAAAGGTATCAAAAAAACCGTCCCGAATTAAATCCACATCCTCATAGCTTTCAAAAAGAAAAGGAAGGCCAAGAACGCTCATCTCCGGGCAGGCCATATTGGCTCCGGCTGCGGAAAGCCCTGCCCCGTCCAACTGGCGTATCCGCAGTTTTTTGATGTAGTCCTCATCATTGCCCATCACCCCGCCCCAGTAAACCTTCCATTTAAGGTTGTTGCCCGTGGCCGTTTCCACCCAGGGCAGAACAATCTCCCGCACCTGGCGGGACCAGCCCATTTCCTTTGGGGCAAGGGTGGCCATTTTCCAGGTTCTTGATGCAAAGGCCGGGCCTGCAAGAAAAAGGCAGGCTCCAAAGCAAAGGGCGGTAAGGGCGGCAATGCGCGGCAAAGGGCGGGCAACCATGGGGCGCTCCTTATAAAAAAGGGCCGGGATGATGGGACAAAAACAGCCGGAACGGGCAAGGTTTTGATCTTGCTTTAGCCCATTGGCCAATCAGGGAAAAGCGTCTGCCAAATATCAGGATATACATAAAATACAGGAATTTTCCCTGTGCAGCAACCTGTTTTGGCAGGTGGCGGGGAGGCAGAGATTTTTGGGGCGTCAAAGCCTTTTTTCAGGAAGCAATTGTATAAACTCTTTTTCGGGAAAGGTTTTTCTCGCGCCCTGATAGATAACATTAAGTAATAACAACATATTATTGGGTGGAAAAACGGAATAAAGTGTTTCGCAAACAAAAATTTTATGCAACTATAATAACTGGTTTGCAATCAGGGGGTGGAATGCGCGTCAGATTCTGGGGAATGGATATCGGTTTCCTGCCGTTGTGAACAAGCCATGCATTCCAAATTCTATAAGCTGAAAGATTATAGATATCTTCATCCACATCCGGATCGTAAAAATATTGGTCAAACACCTCTTTTATGGTGCCTGCCAATTTGCCCAGGGTATTGAAATTTTTTATGGCATTGGCAATCTCTTTGGCCTCCGGGTCATACTCATTCTTTATGTCAACCCCTGCATATCTTACCATTGAAATGATGCCCATCGGGTCGAGATCATCCAGAATTTTATTAATAAACATAAGTAAACCCCCGGCTCTGCCGGGGGACTCCCAAAGTTTGACAA
>JASEHB010000294.1 GCA_030018745.1 Desulfatibacillaceae bacterium
CAAAAGCAGACTGTAATTTCGACAAAGCCTCAAAAATACACTTATCTGCCTGAAAATATATTATATATTCTTCAACGGCAAAATTTTTCATGAATTATTCGGGTTAAAAAGCCGGGCAGCGACTGCCTGGCTTTTTTTATTGAAACAATATAAACTGGTTGGTGTAAACTTTATGGCATAAATCGTTAACGGTCTGATAAAAAATCCCTTTTTTCTCAAGGCGAAATTTCATGCGCGGGGACCAGCTTGCCAGGCAGTGGAGGATTTTGCGGCACATCGAGGCCAGCCGCTACGGCCTTTCCGTTATAGACCTTGTGGAAATGGAAAATGTCACCAGAAGAACCATCTACCGGGATCTTCAGGCTTTGCAGGAGGCAGGCTTCCCCCTGTACAGCGAGAGCGTGGAGGGTGGCTCCAGATGGGCATTCATAGACACATACAGGTTCCAGGTTCCTGAACCCTTCACCCTGACGGAATTGATGGCCCTGCACCTTTATTCGGATTTCACAAAGGCCTTTAAAGGCACATTTTTCTACGATTCGCTGGAATCCCTTTTCAAAAAGGTTCGCGCCACGCTCACCCCTGCAACAGTCGCCTTTCTGGAAAGGGCACAGGCCTCCTTTGCCGTGGGCATAAGGCCTTACAAGGATTACGGCGCTTACAGGGAAATCATGAACCAGTTGGGCCAGGTCATACCCAACCGGCAACGGGTGGAGTTTGCATACCATTCCCTCAAGGGGAAAAGCCAGACCCTGCGCAAGGTTGACCCTTACAGGCTTTGGTTTCTTGACGGGTCCATCTACCTTATCGGCTATTGCCACCTGCGCAAGGAGGTCCGCACCTTTGTGCTGGATCGCATAAACATGCTCCAGGTAACGGGCGAGGCCTTCTCCATACCGCAGGATTTTGACTTGGACGCATACACCTGCAACAGTTTCAAGGTGATGAAGGGCGAGCTTACAAAGGTTGTCATCCGCATTTCCCCACAATGGGCGCGATGGGCCGGTGAAAAAATATGGCACGAAAGCCAGCAGGCAACCAAACTTGCTGACGGCAGCCTTGAGCTTTGCTTCAAGGTGGCAGGCACAGAGGAGATAAAGCAGTGGGTGTTAAGCCTTGGCCCCCAGGCAGTGGTTGTGGAGCCTGAAGATCTGAAAAACGAACTGATGCAGGATTTGCAGAAGGTGCTGGAAAACTACGCACAGCCTTCAGATGGACCGTGGTACGAAAGACTCCATCGCCGGATGCGATGAAGCAGGTAAAAGCCTGCCGCCCTGTCGGGGATTTTTACGGTCCAGGGCTGCCCGCAAGTTGCAGGAAAAGCATTCCCCCTAAAAAACGGATTAAACACGCAGAAGGGTCGGCAAACACAGGAAGCAGGCTCTGTCTGGAGCTTTTTGCCCTAGTGGTGGGCTGCGGCAAAGAACCCCAAAACCGCCAGAAGAACAATGACCACGCCAAAGCCAAAATATGCCACGGTAAAGGCGCTCAAGTGCTCAAGGCCCTGGCCCACAAATATTTCGCGGTTTAAAACATAGCCCCAGTAAAGGGTGAAAAGGTAATTCACAACCAGGGCCATGCGCACGCGGCCAAAAAGAAGCGCAAGTGTGGAGGCAAAAAGCAGAAGGCCAATCTGATACAGGGGTACAGCCAGTTCAAGCTGAATGAAGTCCAATGACATGGCGGCAAAACCTCCTGGCCCGGATGGGCGGGCAGCGGGAAATGCACTCAAGCACTGAAAAAAACATTTGCTCCGGCCAAAAGCGATTTTGAAGCAGAAAAACTTCCTGCTCAAGCCCTGAAATCGGCTTTTTATCTGCAAGAAAAAATTCTTTCCTGCCAATGTAAAACTTTTTTACCTTATAGCAAGAACCTTTCTTAAAAGGCAATAGGCATCCTCTCGTCAAGGCGGACGGTCTGTTACAAAATCCGCCCGTTTGGCTGCCCACCTGCCCTGTTTCCCCAAAGCCCCTTTGCAACCTTCCCCAAAAAACTGCCGGGTTATTATTTTATCTGCCCCTTTGCCCGGAGCATTATTTCAAGGGTTTCCCTTGTGGAATAATTAAAGGAAAAGCCTAAATTCAGAAGCTTTGCCGGGTCCACAAGCCAGGGGTAGAAAACATAGTCTGAAAAAGATGGCGGCACCTTGAGAAGGGGCAGCCTTAAATCCCAGGTGATGCGGAAAAGCCCCCGGAGCACTTTTTCCGGCAAGGGAAAGGCCATCTTGCCTGAAACAGCGTTTATCTCATCAATTGTTATGGTGTCTGGCGGGGCAAGGTTAAACGGCCCCTTTGCCTGCTTTTGAATAAGAAAAAGCATTGCAGCAGCAACATCGTCCTCGTGCACAAACTGAAAGGTGGGGACAAAATCCCCCTTGGGGGCCATTGCCACAGGCAGGGTGAAAAGGCCGGATATGTAGTTGTTCACATTGGGGCCGTAAATCACGCAGGGCCGAACCCAGCAGACAGCCTTTTCCGGGTGGGCAGCGGCAAAGGCGTCTAAAATCCATTCCACCTCTGCTTTGTCCTTTGCGTACTGAAAAGCCGGGTGCTGGCGTATGGGGTCGGTTTCCTTCAAGGGAACTGGGTTATCCGGAAAGGCCCCGTAAGCCGTGGCCGAGCTTGTCACCATAAGCTGGGAAACATTGGCGCTTTCCACCGCGGCAAGCACGCTCTTGGTGCCGTCAACATTTATTTTGTACATGAGGCCCGGATCGTGAATCTGCGCAAGAACAAAGGCAAGATGCACAACAACATCGGGCGCTGTCTCCTCAATCCATTTGCCAAGCGCCGGGTCGTTTATGTCCATGCGCTTGAACTGGCCCTTTTTGTACTTGTAAAGGGGGGTTTTCACATCAATGCCCCAAAAGCGGCTGCACCAGGGGCTTTTTTCAAGCTCCCGGCAAAGGCATTCGCCCACATAGCCTGCCATTCCTGTAATAAAAACCGTTTTGCCTTTCATTAAAACCCCTTTGCTTTTCTGCGGGCAAAAGCGCCCGGTTTGCTGTCAGTAAAATTGAGACTCGCAGCCAATGGAGCCAGCATTTTAAAAGCGGAATATGCCTTTTAACCATGCCTCAAGCAGGCTGTCAATGAGAAGGCGGTTCCGCTTGCAGGGCGTGTTGCTTCCGGTGACATTGCCATTGCCCGACATTGGGGCCAATGCAATTTTGAGGCAGTCATTCAAGCAAAAGGAGCAAAATGCCCCGGAGCAATGGAAAATTAACTCCAACTTTTTAGAACAATAAGGAATGACTGGATAAAACCCGCCATTATTTAAATCAAATAAATAGTATTGCAATATGATAGGAAAATAATAATTCTTGGAAAAGCCTTGACAGGCCCTTTGTTTGGTTTAAAATGCAAATTGGGGAATGGGATACGGATATCACTCTTCTTTTGTGGATTCAATCCCTCTTTTTTTTGAAGGTGTTTTCTCAACCTAAAAGGATTTATAGCAAAATCTGCGCCTGTTGATGAAGGTTGCGGGGTATTTTTGAATTCTGTTGGCGCCCAAGTGCACTTTTGTACTTAACAGAAGTGGGATTTGCCGCTTTTTGTCAATATTTGCAGCATAATTGCCTGCAAATGCAGTTGTTGGGCAAATAACCGGCACAGCCCAAAATCGGCGGCAAAAGCAAATTAGACAGGTTTGGCCGCCCGGCAGCAAGGTTTTATGGCGGCAGACCGGGAAGTTGCAGGCGCACCAACATCTATAAAAGGAAACGGGGCCACGAACAGCTTTGCGGGAAAGCTGTTGCTGTATCCTTATTGAAGCATCTCTCCGCAAAATAAAGGAGGTTTAAGATGAAATGCAAATTGGTTGGGGCAGTAGTATTTCTGCTGGCTTTGTTTTTATCCCTTTCTCCGGCTTATGCAGGCAGCGGAACGGTCACGGTCACGCTTCTACCTGCAGAAGTGCAGGCAACAGCAAGGTGGAACGCCACCATTCCCGGCGTTGACCCGGCCTGCCCGGGTGCTCCCTGCCAAGTCTCCGGTGCAACCCACACCTTCAACTGGGGCGGAGCGGGGGCGAAAAATGTTACAATTATTTTAAATGATGTGCCCGGCTGGATCATACCGGATACTTCCGGCGTGCACGGGCTTCCCAACGGCGGCTCCCTGAACCTTTCATACACATATGTGGCCGATCCAGCCGCCAAAGGCTCTGTGAGTGTAACCATCACTCCCGCCGGAGCCATTGCAGACGGCGCACAGTGGCGGGTTGACGGCGGGGCCTGGCAGAATTCCGGCGCAACA
>JASEHB010000295.1 GCA_030018745.1 Desulfatibacillaceae bacterium
GGCGCAAAACAGGATAAAATTTTTTGTTTTCATGTCTTTGATTGACCAAACCCGGCTCCAATGCTATAAAAAATGGTTGCCGCGCTCCTTAAAGGGCGCGGTGTTTTTTGCTTGAAGCGTTATTAATCGAAACGATAGGGAGTTCTAAAGAAAAGCAATGCGCAGAGGAAAAACCCTTTTTGAGAAAATTCTGGCTGCCCACGGGGTGGACCCCTGCCCGGAGCCGGGGCAACCCCTTTCCATACCCATTGATCAGACTCTTACCCAGGACGCAACCGGCACAATGGCCTACCTTGAGTTTGAGGCCCTGGGCCTGGATAGGGTAAGAACACAGCTTTCAGTAAGTTATGTTGACCACAACACCTTGCAGGCAGGGTTTGCCAATTTTGATGACCACATTTTTCTGCGCACCGTGGCAGCCCGCTATGGAGTGGTTTTTTCCGCCCCTGGCAATGGAATAGCCCATCAGGTGCACCTGGAGCGTTTTGGCGCGCCGGGCCTCACCCTTTTGGGGTCGGACAGCCACACCTGCACAGGCGGGGGGCTTGGCATGGTGGCCATAGGCGCAGGTGGGCTGGATGTGGCAATGGCAATGGCAGGAGAGCCTTTTACCGTGCCCATGCCCGACATTGTGGGGGTAAGGCTCACCGGCAAGCTGCCTCCCTGGGCAGCGGCAAAGGATGTTATTCTTGAGCTGCTGCGCCGGGAAACCGTAAAAGGCGGCGTTGGGCGGGTTTTTGAATACACAGGCCCAGGCGTGAAAACCCTTTCCGTGCCCCAACGGGCCACAATTACCAACATGGGTGCAGAGCTTGGGGCCACCACAAGCCTTTTTCCAAGCGATGAAAACACCCTTGCCTTTTTAACGGCCCAGGGCAGACAGGCCCTTTACAGGCCTTTAGATGCAGACCCGGATACCACCTATGCCAGAAACATCGAAATAGATCTGTCCGGCATTGAGCCGATGGCCGCCTGCCCCCATATGCCCGATGAAGTCCGGCCCGTGAGTGAGCTTGCCGGGCTTAAAGTCAGCCAGGTCATAATCGGCTCCTGCACCAATTCCTCCTTTGCAGACCTTGCCACAGTAGCAGCCATGCTGGATGGCCGGAAAGTGCACCCGGAAATCAGCCTTGTGATCGCCCCAGGCTCCAGGCAGGTGCTGTCCATGCTTGCAGGCGCCGGATACCTGGAAAAGCTCATCCATGCTGGCGCCAGAATTCTGGAGTGCGTGTGCGGCCCATGTATTGGCGCAGGTCAGGCCCCGCCATCGGCAGGCATCACCGTACGAACATTCAACCGCAACTTTAAGGGCCGCTCCGGTACTGCGGATGCGGGCATTTATCTTACCAGCCCTGAAACTGCCGCTGCCTGCGCTGTTTTCGGGTGTTTTGCCGATCCGCGGCAGCTTGGGAAGCCGCCCGCAATAAGCATACCGGAGACCTTTCCGGTTGTGGATGAGGCGATTATCCATCCGCCGGAGGATTCTTTTTCCGTCAAGGTTGTGCGCGGGCCTAACATAAAGCCCCTGCCCAAGGCCAGCCCCGTGGGGGAAGAGCTTTCCGGCCCGGTGCTCATAGCTCTGGGAGACAATGTCACAACCGATGATATTCTGCCTGCCGGAACCCACATTCTCCAATACCGCTCAAACATTCCGGCCATTGCCCAATACCTTTTTTCCCAACTTGACCCGGATTTTGCCAAAAGGGCGCAAAAGGCAGGACAGGGATTTGTTGTTGCAGGCGAAAATTACGGCCAGGGGTCAAGCCGCGAGCACGCGGCCATCGCCCCCATGTATTTTGGTGTGCATGCAGTGCTTGCCCTCTCCTTTGCCCGCATCCACAGGGCCAATCTAATAAATTTTGGAATTGTCCCCTTAATTCTTGCAGACAGAAAGCAGCTTGAAGGTATTTTACAGGGCGATATTCTTGTTCTTGAAGGGGCTGGAGAAAAAATTTATAACCAGCAGTCTTTTGTGATAAAAAACAAAAGCAGGGGCAACAGCGACATAACCGTTGCCCTGGATCTCAACGACAAAGAGCGCCAAATAGTGACAGCAGGCGGAAAGCTTAACTGGTACAGGCAAAACAGGGCTTAACTGGAAAGCGAGGACACACAATGCTTAGTCTCATGCGTAAACATGCTGGCTCATGGATGCTCAAGGCTGTTCTTGGCCTTATAGCTCTTACCTTTGTTTTCTGGGGGGTGGGTGCAGGCTTCAAGGATGATACGGGTGTTGTGGCCACCGTCAACGGCGACCGCATAACAAGGGGCCAGTTTGATCAGGTTCACCGCCTGCTGCGGGAAAATTATCGGCGTCAGGCCCAGGAAACCGGAAATGAGGACCTTGTTGCCTCTTTGAATCTGCCGAAAATGGCCGTGGATCAGCTCATTGACTCCCTTTTGTGGACCCAGAAGGCCCAAAAACTGGGAATGAAAGTGCCGGAAAAAGAGTTGGTCAGCATAATAGCGTCCGACCCCATGTTCTCAACCTGGGGCCGCTTCAGCGAAGCCCGCTACGAGCAGGTTCTTCGCCATTACGGCTATTCAAGGGCGGAGTTTGAGCAGGCCACCCGCGATTCACTGCTTGCTGCCAAGGTGCAAAAGCTTGTGGCTGCCTCAATCAGCGTTTCACAGGATGAGGCCCTGGCATGGTACAGATGGATGAATCGCAAGGTGGCTGTTGACTATGTTGCATTTGACCCTGCCCGCTACCAGGAATTTGCACTGGATGATGAGCAGGTTGCCGATTACTTTGCCGCAAATGAGCAGGATTACCTGACAGAGCCTACAGTCCGCGCCCAATACCTGTTTTTCAATCCGGAAAATTTTGCAAATCAGGTTGTCGTGTCGGACCAGCAGATAGAGCGCCACTACCAGATGGAGATTGACAGGTTTGATGTGCCAGAAACCGTGGAGGCAAGGCATATCCTTCTTAATGTTGATGAAGCGGCAGACGGGCAGATTGAAGAGGAAACCCGCCAGCAGGCCCTGACCCTGGCCCAAAGGGCAAGGGATGGCGAGGACTTCGCAAGGCTGGCAACAGAGCATTCCCATTGCCCTTCAGCCTCCCAGGGTGGATATTTGGGCGTGTTTGAGCGCGACAGCATGGTCAAGCCCTTTTCCGATGCAGCCTTTTCCATGGAAGCAGGCGAAATCTCCGACCCCGTGAGAACACTTTTTGGCTGGCATATAATAAAGGTTGAAAATGTAAACGAGGCACGCATCAAAACCCTTGATGAGGTGCGCGAAACGATACGCGCCACGCTGGCAAAGCGTCAGGCCCAGGAAATGGCTTACGAGGCAGCCATCCGGGCTGTTGATGTCAGCCTGGGTGTCTGGTCAATGGAGGAAACAGCAAAAATTCTGGGGCTGGAACCCATTTCCACAGGTTTTTTTACTGCAAAAGGCCCCTTGAGGGAAATTCCAAGCTTTGAACTGTTTTCAAAGACAGCCTTTGATTTGAGGGAGCAGGCTTTTTCGCGCATAGTGGAAACGCCTGAAGGATATTATTTTATGCAGGTTCTGGAGAGAAGGCCCTCGACAATTCCCGCATTTGCCGAAGTGAAAGATAAGGTTCGCGCAGATCTCATCGCCAAAAAGCGGCTTGAAGTTGCTGGTCAAGATGCCCTGGCCTTTGCCCAGGCCCTTAAACAGGGTGCAAGCATGGAAGATCTGGCTGCGGAAAAAGGCCTGGAAATTAAATCCACCGGCTTGTTTGAAAGAAATCGCCCCATACCGGAAATCGGCTTTGAGCCAAAGGTCTCCCTTGCAGCATTTGGTTTGAGCGAGCAGGCCCCTTTTACCCAGGAAGCTGTTGAAGGCAATGACCTTTTCTTTGTGTTGCGGCTGGCAGGGCAGGCATTTCCTGAACCCGTGGAGTTTGAGCAGGAAAAGGATATGATTGTGGCCCAGCTTCTGGATATAAAACGCCGCGAGCAGATTGAATCTTTGGGGGAGCAGCTTCGCGCCCAGGCCGACATTGTCATGGAGGCAAGATACAGTTTCTGATATACTGTTCAAGTAGTAAAAGGGTTTGGCCTCAAACAATTGATCCAGTAATTGTGAAGGAAGGCTCATGGACAAAAAAGACGCCTCCAGGTACAACACAAGGGAGCACACCCGCATAAATGTGGTGCCCATTGTAACCAAAAAATGTCCCTATTGCTCCAACACTCTGTCCCTTTCCGAGACGGTTTGCCCAAGTTGCAAGAACAAAGTGGGCGAACCGGAC
>JASEHB010000296.1:0-2588 GCA_030018745.1 Desulfatibacillaceae bacterium
ATGTGTATGCTCCCTCATTCCTCGCTTGCGCGCCTTGCATCCGCCCGCCTGGAACCGCCCTGTGCTTTTGTTCTGAAAGATAAAGGCTGCAAAATCCGTAGGTTGGGTGGTTCTTGCGCTTTAAAGCGCAAGGTTCACCCAACAATTTGTTTTTTTCGTGTGTTTCGTGCTTTTCGTGGTTTAAGCAGCAGTTTTTGCCGTCATTTAACCCCCATGTTGAGCGGGATATTGGCCATATTCTCCAGATACCAGGTGCAGGCGCGGCCATTCCACCAGGGCTGGTCGCGGCAGCCCATATCCAAAGCCACCTCGTTTGCTGCAATGTAGCCCGAAGCCAGCCACGAGGCCCCGAAGGGATGAATGGAGTTGGAAAGATAAAGGTTGGGGAAGAATGTGCGGCTGCCCCCGTCCTTTAAAATGCCCGGCAGGGGGCGGTTCAGGTAGAACTGATCCGGCAGCATTGCCCCGCCTATCCAGTTGCCCAGAATGGCGGAAGGGTTGTTTCTCTGCATATCCAGCGGCGTGTAGATGACCCGGTCTTTTACCAGCTTTTTAAAGCCTGGGGCAAAGGAATCGTAGGCGTCAGTCACCTCGTCTGCAAGCTGGTTTTTTATCCTGTCCCAGGATTTCAATCCTTCAAGCTTTCCGTGCTGCCAGCGGATGGGCGCAGGCGGCACATCCATCCACAGAAAGGCCGTGTGGCAGCCTTTTGGGGCCTGGCTTGGGTCTGCCAGGGTTGGCACAAACCAGTTGCCGATGACCTTTGGGTTTATAACCCCGGAGACCAGCCGCGCATTGTAAAGGGCCATCTCCTCGCTGTCCTCGCCGCCAAAATAGCCCATGGCGCATTTTCTTATGTTGGGGTCAAAGTCCTGGGCAATCCACTGGGGCGGGCCGTCCAGGGCGTAGTAAACCCCAAACAGGTTCTGCTCGGAATAGGAAAAGGTGTTGATGTAGGTGCTCATCTCCCGGCCCAGATGTTCAACCCCTATCATCTGGTTAAAGGTGGGAACCACGCTCACATCCGAGACGATTTTTTTTGCAAAAAAGCTCTCGCCGGGAAACACGGCCCTGTCCGAGAGCTTCACACCCACAGCCTGGCCGTTTTCCACAAGAATTTTTTCCACCGGGCAGGAGGGCAGGATTTTAACCCCCCAGTGCACAGCCGCCTTCACAAGGCCGTGGGTAAGAGCATGGGACCCCCCGCGGGTGAAATGCACCGGAAAAAGCGGGCCGAAAAGCGGGCCAAGCATGGCGCAGCCCAAAGAGCCAACCGTCTTGTGAATGGGCGGCAGGCCGCCTATCCACGCAAGGGACTGAATCATTGTGCGCAGATAATCCGAATCATAGATGTGCTCCAGCACCTCAAAGCCGTTCATGTGGAAGATGTCTTCAAAGGAAAGGGGAATGTCCATTTGAGCGTTAAGGCGACCCTGGGTCTCTGATAGCTGGGCAAGCACCTTTTTGGAAGGGGCCGTGAAAAGGAAATTATGGAGCATGTCCATTATTTCGCCAATGTTTGGCAGCATGAAATTGACCGCCTTTTCCATGCGCGCAGCATCTGATTCTGAAAGCTTCTTCCAGTTTTCAATGGTGTCAAAGGGGTTCACGCCCAAAAGGGCGCATTTGCCGTCAGCAAAGTTCTTGCCGTAAACAAACTGCGTACCCATGACCTCCACGCCCCAGCGGGGAAGCTCCAGGTCTATCATGGGCGGCCCTAAAGCGGTTATCATCCATGTGGAATGAAGATTGTGCAGAAAACCAGGCAGGCCCACCTCCACCGTGTCGCAGTGTGCTCCGCACTCTCCCCGGCCCTCCAGCACCAGCACATCAAGCCCTGCCCGGCCAAGGTAACAGGCGCAGGCCAGGCCGTTGATGCCCCCACCAATTACAATCACATCGTATTGCGCCATGATGACAAACCTCCGATTTTTTTTGATTCGGACAGCAAAAGTCAAAATCGTTATAGTAAACGATGCGCAAGAACCGCCCAAGCTGCCGGGCTGCGAATAGGGCATTTTTGCCACAGCAAAAGACAAAAACAGAAATTTTAACCACGAAAAACACGAAACTCACGAAAAAAAACAAAGGCCCAAACCTGTTATTCCAAAAAGACCCCTCCCCCGCAAAAATTTTTAAATTTTACAATCAGTTCCTCTTTTCTTCTCACCTCTTGCCTGCGCGGGAGCGGCGCATCATGGCCTCGTATGCCTTGTTGACCTTTTCCAGGCGCTCGTTGTCCGATTCTGCTGCAAAATCCTTGCGGTGAAGCAGGTAGCTCAAATACCGATGGGCATTTTTTATCCCCAGAACCAATACAGAAATGTTGAAAAGAATTTTCATGAAGCCTGGAATGTCATCAGGCTCCATTGTTACGCGAAATTCCCAGTTCACGGGGTCCTGCATATTGCCCACGATGAGGATGTTGCCGGTTTCCTTGTCTTTGGTGACCGTGTAATGGCGAAAGTCCATGGTGATTTCCGTTGAGCCAAGGCCTCTGGACCACAGCTTCATGGGGTTTTTCTCCTTTTTTGCAGCGGTTGAATTTGTAAAGGAGCGCGGCCCGGCAACCGCCGCTGCCGGGCCGC
>JASEHB010000296.1:2598-4214 GCA_030018745.1 Desulfatibacillaceae bacterium
GCAAAAGGCCCGGCGCATACAAAGCCTGCCGGGCCGCACTCCTTTACAGATAGGTTTCCATGTATTTTTCGATTGAGCCGGGAATCTTCCACCAGGGCTTTACGCCCATATCCCGCGCTATGGCGTTTGCCGCAATGTAGCCAGGCCCGCCCAGGATAAGCCCGCCCGGATACAGCGAGGCCCCGCAGAGGTAAAGGCCCTCCACGGGCGTTGCCGACTGGCTGCAAAGGTCATTGGGCCTGAAAAAGCCCATCTGGAGCGAGCTGTAATCGCCATGCTTTATGGACCCGTGCACCATTGCCGGGTTGCGGGTTTCTATGTCTTTTGGCGATTCGCTTGTCATGCGTGCGATGTCCCTGTCTTCAAGGTTGTCTGCATAGGTGCGCCAGGTATCAAGCAGGGCCTTTTCCATTGCCGGCTTGGCTGCCTCCCAGCCGCCTTCAACTTCATAGGGCGCAACAACCTGAAAAAAGCTTGTGAACAGCCCGTGCATACGCGAAAGGGTTTTGTCGTAGCGCGATTCGCAGGTGGCGTGTCCCTTTGGCAGGGGCATATTGCCGCCCAGGGCAGCGTCAAAGCAGGCGGAAACATCATCAACACCCTCAAAACCCAGCAGGGCCATGAATGCGTCATTCACATGGGCGTCTTTTGCCCTGTAAACAGGCGGCTTTTTGGTGGCCACATGAAGGGTGAAAAGGCTCCACTTGTCCCACTTCCATTTTTCTGCTGCGCCTGCCAGTTCAGCCGGGCAGTTTTCCTTGCCCACAAGCTCAAGAAAGGTGTTTTGCGGGGGCAGGCTGGAAACAACCGCCTTTGCCAAAAACTGCCTGCCGTCATAGGTCTCCACACCAACCGCCCGCCCGTTTTCCATCAAAATTTTCGCGGCCTGGCTCACCTCGAAAATTCTGCCCCTGTTGGCCAGAATCTCCTTGCCCAGAGAGCTTGCCAGCTTGTGGGACCCGCCCACGCAAAGGCATTTGTTCAAATTGCGATAAATGAGCAGAGGAACCATGAAGCCTAGCCCCGGAATGTCCGGGTCCAGGCCCCACATGCACGAGATATAGAGCATAAGCGCCCGCACCTTGTCGTGGGTGAAGGCATCTGTCACCACCTCCCTGGGGGTGGCCTCGGAGATTTCCATCAACTCCCTGCCCAATGGCGTGCGGGTTAGGTTGACGGCAAATTCAATGGGCGGAACAGGGGGCCAGTAGGTGGCAGGCCCCAAAATTTCATCCACAAACCTTTGGTACTGGCGTATTTTATGGGTGAAGGCCTTGGCATCCTGCCCGGAGAACTTGGCTATCTGGTCTGCCGTGTCCTGAAAATTGTCGGCCAGTATTATGGAGTCGCCGTCTGCAAAGGGGATGGCTGTCTGCCATTTGGGTTTTATGAAGGTAAGGGCATGACGCGCCAGATCAAAATCCCGTATGGCGGGCATATAGTCCACCATCATGTGATAAACCGCATGGGTGTTGGCAAAAACACCGGGGAACATTATTTCCTCTGTGGCAAGCCCCCCGCCAAGCTCCTGGCGGCGCTCCAGCAGAACCACAGAAAGGCCTGCGCGGGCAAGGTATGCTGCTGTTATAAGCCCGTTGGGGCCGCCGCCTATGACC
>JASEHB010000297.1 GCA_030018745.1 Desulfatibacillaceae bacterium
GGGGCAACCGGATTGCAGTCATCACCGTCGCATCCGCACCCAACCATAAAAGCAGACAGGAGCGCCAATATCGCCAACATCGAATATTTACTTAAATGCCTCATTTGTGTACCTCCTATTTGAAGAAATGGCGGCTTTTCGCTCCCACGAGTCGCTTTTGAGTTCCCGTTTGCGTCAGACAATCGTCTCTCACTTCAAAGCACCCGGCGGCCCTGGATGATTCCAACGAGGGCCACAACATGCGATCCTTCTTTCCGGCTTGCCGGAGGATCCCGGGGGCGCTGCGTATCTGGCCTTGCGTCCTGGCCTCCTCGGCCGTCCGGGACTATTTTTTGTGAAGCTTACCTATTTTGGCCTTGATCGCTTCCTTGGTATCGCCGAACTTCTGCTGTATGATGCTGTAGAGCTTGTCCGCGAAGCCATCAGCCTTGATGAAGTCGTTGTGCATAAGTTCCAGGTTTTCTACGCTATTCCCTTTATCTGATTCCAATTGCCTTCAGCTTGGTCCTTGTTCATGTAATTCTCCTTCGCGAGCCAGGACTTACTTGTGGAAAGCAGAGCGGGGTTATCGCCGGAAATATCGATGATCGGAAACATGGGCTTCTTGAGCCTAAACTCGCTCAAGAAGTCCAGCCTGTGCGCACCACAACGCGCGCGTTACCAACTGATAGTTGTATTGATTCAAAGAGTTGTAACCATGCAGGCAGGCCTATATCACCCATGAGGCATATCTGCCCTGCTGGTAGCTGCTTTTTGAGATGCAAAATGATTTTTCCATTTTGCCCCTTGGGTCCGCGAACGGCTTTCGTATTTTGGGTGATGGCATATTGGGCCGATAATTTATTAGGTTTAAATACGAAAACGCTGGTTGGCGAGATGGTGCTGCTGACAAAACTGCCGGTTGCCTTCTCTGTATCCGGATGAACGGCTTACCGTGGAGCGGGGAAGGCATGGGATCGAAATCGGTTTTGGCAGCGAATTTTATCGGCTCCAAAAGGCTTTTTCGTTCCGTTTAATCCCTTTCTGAAAAAAGAAGCACAGATCGTGCCATTTATATAACCTGTTGATAATTATGAAATATAATTCAATGCCGTGCAGGGAAAACGGAAATCGCAATTCCGATATTTGAGTGCGCTGGACGGAAAAATGAATAAAAAGGGATGGGAGGCGAGGAAGGCACCATGAAACAACATTCTGGAAATAGGGGACAATGTTCAAGGCCGGAAATTAAGGAAGCTCGATGGTAACCCAATCGGCATGGGAAGGGCAGAGGAGAAGTTTCGGAATTTTAAATTCCGATTTCTCCTTGCCCGTCCCTCACCTTCTGTCTCATCGTGTCTCATCGCTTGTCCCATCTGCGGGACATAACGAATAACATCCTGTCATAATTAAAATAATCCCCAACATCCATCCTGATATATGGCTGCCCAGCCCCTTGTGTCTCACGGGCAGCCTTTCTTTGCCTCACAAGCCCTTCAAGGGTAAATCAATTAATAACAATATGTTATGGCCACAGACCTCCTTTGGCACACCTGTTGCTGAAGGTAAGGCAGGCAGGGCCGGATTTCCCCGGAAAAGCGGCCTCCAACCTTTTTTATCAATGCTTGCAAAGCAGGCTTAACGGAGCTTCTTAAAATGTCGGACGATACCTTAAACAAGGTGGTCGATCTTTGTTACGCCATGCTGGAGCTGGCGGACAGAGGAGACCGGGTTCGCGAAGACGGGGCTTCGGGCCTGGTTTACGGAGCCTTGAGAGATGCTGCTTACAAGGTGAGGAAACTTGCTGAAAAGGAAATTGAGCGCCGGCAGGCTGCAAAGGCCGGACATAGCCAGAGCACACCTAACCCCTAGAAGTCATGCGAGGCGATTCTATGAGCAGAAAGCGCATTCTTGTGGTGGATGACGAGCCGGATGTGATGACCTACCTGAAAACCCTTTTTGAGGACAACGGGTATGAGACACTTTCGGCCAAAAACGGAAACGAGGCCTTGGAGCAGGCCAGGAGCCAGTCTCCGGATCTTATAACCCTGGACATGGCCATGCCCGACAAGACAGGCGTGAGGGCCTACCGCACCTTGAAGGAGGAGGAGGCCACCAAGGCAATCCCTGTAATAATTGTGACCGGCGTGGGCGAGGAGATGCACACCTTTTTGGCCAAGATGAAAGGCTTTGTAAAGCCCGAAGGCTTCATGGCCAAGCCCATTGACCCGGAAAAGCTTCTGGCAATGGCCAGCGAAATTTTAAATTCCTGAAAACAAGCCGGTCGCAGAGGGCTTTTTGCCCCTGCCCGCCCTTTTAAGGAGACTGTCAATGACCGCTTTACTGTATGTGTTTGCGTGGCTTGCCCTTGCGATTTTTGTCGCAGGCGTGGTTGTCCGCGTTAAAAATTACCTCCAAAAACCCATTCACATCCGCTGGGAGCTTTATCCCGTACCCCACGACTCCCATTCAGCCCACGGTGGAAGCTACCTTGAGGAGCTTGACTGGTGGGACAAGCCCATCAAGAAATCCCACTTTGGAACCCTAAAGGTCATGGGCCCGGAAATTCTGCTGCTCAAAGCCGTGTGGGAGCACAACCGCCCCCTGTGGTGGCGCACCTACCCCTTTCACCTGGGGCTTTACTGCATAGGCGCCTTTGTGGGGCTTCTGATAATAAGCGCCGTGGCCGCCATTTTCGGGGCAGACCTCTCCACAGGCGCAGGCGCACCCCTTGTTGCGCTCATGGGCTTTTTGGGGCCTCTGGGCTTTATACTTGCCCTTGCGGGCAGCATCCTGCTGCTCCACAGAAGGCTTACAGACCCATCCCTGCGGGAGTATTCCTCACCCGGCCATTACTTCAACCTGGCGCTCTTTGGGGCCTTGATGCTCATCTGCATCGCCACCTGGCTTTTTGCAGACCCTGCCTTTGCCAAGGCCAGGGCCTTCACCCACAGCCTTTTCACCTTCAAGGCTCTGGATACGGGCAGCGGGCTTTTCAACCTCCAGGTAATTTTCGGCCTGTTTGTCATGGCCTACATCCCCTGGACCCACATGAGCCACTTCTTCATGAAGTATTTCCTTTACCATGACATCCGCTGGGGGGACGACCCCAACATCGCAAGGCCCGACATGGACAAGAAAATCGGCGTGGTTCTCAATTACCCCGTTTCCTGGGCTGCGTCCCACATAGACGGCCAGGGCAAAAAAACCTGGGCCGAGGTCGCCACCCATAACCCAATGGCCGAGCCGAAAAAAGGAGAATAACAGCAATGGAAAAAATACGGCCCAGTATTTCGGATATTGGAGCAGACACCCCGACCTTTCACAACCTTGACCCGGATAAAATAATGAAACTGGGAGCAGGTTTTGAAGAAGGCCCCTGGCAGCCCCTTTCCGATGAGGTGAAAGAAAAATACGCCGCCATTTTGGATGACACCTGCATCCTGCCCATTCCAAGGCCCAAGACGGTTGAGGAGGAGGAGCGCCTGGTCAACCTTTTTATCCAGGGTATGCGCAAGCTCTTCACAAAGGAGAACAACTGGACCTTTCTGGCCCAGCTTGACACCACAATGGAGCACTGCGCCAAGTGCCACACCTGCTCGGAGGCCTGCCACCTTTACGAGGCTTCGGGCCAGGACCCCATGTACCGGCCCAATTTCCGCACGGAAATCTTCAGGCGCATTTACAAAAAATATGTGAAGAAGGAGCCTTTTTCCAGTTGGCGCAATGGAGATGTTGACCTCACCTGGCAGACGGTGGCCCGCCTTGGCGAGCTGGCCTACCGCTGCAATGTCTGCCGCCGCTGCGCCCAGACCTGCCCCATAGGGGTGGACAATGCCCTGGTGGCAAGGGAAATCCGCAAAATCTTCAGCCAGGAGATGGGCATAACCTGCCCGGAGCTTCACGACAAAGGCTCCATGCTCCAGCTCAAGACAGGCTCATCCACCCAGATGACCGCAGCGGTTGTCCGCGACAACATGGACTTTATTGATGAGGATTTTTCCGAGGAAACCGGCTATTCCTTCAAAACCCCCTGGGATGTTGAGGGCGCGGACATCCTTCTCATCCACAATGCTGGCGAAATAATGGCCTGGCCGGAAAACATAGCAGCCTTCCACATCATCTTCCAGGCAGCCGGGCTTTCATGGACATTGAGTTCAGAGCTTGCAGCCTACGACTCCATCAACTACGGAGTGTTTTACGATGATGTTCAGTTTGCCCGCA
>JASEHB010000727.1 GCA_030018745.1 Desulfatibacillaceae bacterium
AAAGCAAAGTACCTGAATTGCAAAACAGCTTTTTTGGGGGAAAACCGTTTTCGGAAAAAGGTTTCCCCCCAGCCTCTCAAAAAACCTAATCTGTTTTCAAGTTGTTATGCAGCGCAATCAGGAAGTGGGGGCAATGCCAAGCTGTGTCCCTATCCATTGGGCCACATGGCCCACGGGCAGTTCCCATCCCAGATCATTGTGGGCTTCGTGGAAATAGCCATCATAGACCCTGCGGGTTTTGTCGGCAGAGCCTATTTTTTCAAAAAGCTCCTGGCTGGTTTGGGCAGGGATGATGGGGTCGGCCCCTCCGTGGATGACAAGAACAGGCAGCCGCAGCCTGCCCGCATTCTGCTTTACAAAACTGATGGCCTTTGCCATTTCCACTCCGAAGCGGGCCGAGGCCATGGAATGCACAAGGGGGTCGTTGAGATAGCGCTCCACCACTTTGGGGTCCCTGGAAATGCCCTGGGCATCAAGCTTGGTATCCATGCTAAAACCCGGATATATGCGAGCCATTATGCGGCTTGCCAGAATGAGAACAGGCGAAACAGCCCCCTGTGTGAGGGCCGGGCCGGAAACCAAAAGCCCGCTTAAGTCCTCCTTTTTGTTCAAAACAAAATGCAGGGCAATTAAGCCTCCCATTGAATGGCCGAATAAAAACCAGGGCATTTTCTCTTCCCTGCTTTTTGCAAAAGCAAAAACCCCTTCCAGATCCCTGTCAAACTGGCCCCACGAATCCACATGGCCCCTTTTGCCGTAGGACTTCCCATGTCCGGGGTTGTCAAAGCCATAGACAACAATGCCCATTGCGGTAAGGGCGGGAACAAGGTTTTCGTAGCGTCCGGAATGCTCCCCAAAGCCATGCACCAGCACCAGGCCGGCCACAGGAGCTTTTTCGGGCCGCCATACCTGATAAAAAATGCGGCCCCCCACACCCTGGTCAAGAAAATCGCTTTTACTGATCACGGCCCTCTCCTGTTGAGAAATTTTTCCTGAATGCCAAAAAGCGCCTGTAAAACAGATGCAGATGATGCAACCGGGCCTTGCCTTTTGACGGCCCTAAATCCCCGCAGGTGCTTTTTTTATGGCAAAACCGCCCA
>JASEHB010000724.1 GCA_030018745.1 Desulfatibacillaceae bacterium
CAGGGCAGCAAACAAAAGTTCAAAAATGGATTTGCATTCTTGTTATCTGCCGCCAGTAAGCAAAATAGCAGCAAAAGGGTAGTCAAAGGGTTGACAAAAAGGCCTTTGGGCGTCACCTTTCATTCTTAAGGCGGCCGCACCAAGTTTCTGCTTGATGGGGTGGCATTTTATATCAGCCACAAGGAGCTTTAAAGAAAATGAAAACCTGGTTTCTGGCAGTCCGGCCCTGGTCATTTTCCATGTCCGCCATATCCGTTACCCTTGGTTCGGTGCTGGCCTGGCAGGGTGATTTTTCCTGGCCCTTTTATCTTGTAACTCTGCTTGCCATGATCTGCCTGCACGGGGCTGCAAACCTTACAAACGATTATTTTGATGTGAAAAACGGGGTGGATACCCCCGATGTTCCGACAGCCAACTACCGGCCGCATCCTCTTATGCACAAGCAGATTGATATCCGCCTTGTACCCTGGGTAATAGGGGCCATGTATCTTTCCGGCATTGTTCTGGGGCTTTATCTTGCTGCTGCCAGGGGATGGCCTGTTCTTGCCATTGGCATGGCGGGCGTTTTCACCAGCTTTGCCTACACTGCACCCCCCATAAACCTTAAATACCGGGCATTGGGCGAGCCTCTGGTTTTTCTCATGTGGGGGCCGCTGGCTGTGCTTGGCTCTTATTTTGTTCAGGCCCAAGTCCTTTCCTGGGATGCTGTCCTTGTGTCCCTTCCCTTTGGTGCGCTGGTTGCCCTGGTGCTTCTGGCAAACAATGTCAGGGATTCCTCATTTGACAAGAGCAAGGACATTTTAACCATTGCCGTTCTTCTGGGAAGCCGTGCAGGCCGCTATCTTTACGCAGGGCTGATGATATGCGCCTTTGCCGGTGTAGCCCTTATGGCTATTTTGGGGCCGCTTCCAATATGGTCGCTTATGGTGCTGGCGGCTGTCCCTCTTTCCGTGCCCCTTTTCCGCATGGTCGCTCGCGGGCCTTCCCTGGATGCGGACGCGCAGACCGCAAAACTTGATACAGCCTTTGGAGTGCTGCTCATCGCCTCTCTTTTACTTGGGCAGATGACCTGATAAAATGCCGGGCAAAAATATCTTCATAAGTCTGTTGC
>JASEHB010000690.1 GCA_030018745.1 Desulfatibacillaceae bacterium
CTGCGGTATGCTGGTTGGCAAGGACCCGGGAGAGGGCAAGGGATGTGCAACTTGTGAAAGCTTTGTCCTTATGGGCAGTAAGCTCCGCAAGGCCAGATTTGTTGTGGAAACCCAAAATGGAAGCATCCACCCTTTAGAAGAACTTAATGACAGCAAGCTTGTTGCAAAATCCCGCCGGATTTGCTGCCTTAACAGTTTTGACATGGGGACTATGGCCAAGGCCATAAAAGACTTGGACCCACAGCCTGTTCTTGCTGCAAGGCTCATGGGTGTACGCACCCCAGTTGATCCGGAAGACGAGGAGGTTACGCCCTTTGACGAGTTGGCGGAAAGGTCTGAGGGAGACAAGAACCATATTGCCATTCTGCGGGCGGATGTGGACAGCCTTGGCGAGCTTTTCAAGCAGCAGGAAGGACTGATGGAGCTTGCGGCCATGTCGCTGGCCCTTTCAGACTTTTTTGAGGGCTGGATTACCGCTCTGTTGAGAAGAGAGAATTATCAAGACTCCACATATCTCATATACGCAGGCGGAGATGACCTTTTTGTTGTAGGCGCATGGAACAGTGCCCTGGATGCGGCAAGAACCATATCAATCGAGTATGACAGGTTTTCCTGCGGAAAAAGCTCTCTTTCTGCAGGGGTGGAGGTTGTACACAAGCGTTACCCCTTAAAAAAATCAGCAGAGCTGGCCGGAGAGGCCGAGCGCATGGCCAAGGATTTTCGTCCGGAAAAAAACACCATTTGTTTTCTGGGAACAGCGCTTCCCTGGGAAGATATGGCTTCTGTAAAACAACTGGTGAACAGAATTGCAGGCGCTGTTGAAAAGGACAAAAAGGCATCCAGGGGCTTTATCCGCAGAATTTTTGAAATATGGAGAGTCTATGAGGCAGGAAAAAGCGAACTTGAAAAGGCGGGAAAGCAAGGGGCGGATCTGGCTATGGCTGCCCGCTGGCAGCGCTGGAGGTGGATGCTTGTCTATGGATTGAGAAATGATCTGGGAGAGGAGGGGCAAGCCATACAGAATGAATTTTTGGAAGAAAAAATGGAGCCATATTTAGGCCTAACCGCCCGCTGGGCACAACTGGCAACAAGGAGGAACTAGCATGGCAAACGGTGCAAACACGCCCGATGTGGCCAAGGCTGTCAGAGAAGGCTTTAATAAAGAATTTTTGGATAAGGTTGAGCCTTTTGCACAAAAATTGGCTGCTACCAACAGCCAGGTCCGCAACATTTTTTCGATGGTTGACCGCTTGAGGAACAAGCCTTTTGATGAGGAGGAGTTTCTCATGCTCCGGCCAAGGCTGGCCTATGCGGCAAAGAGAGAAACAAAACTGCAGGACTTGGAACCAGTTCTGTCAAAGGCTGTTAATACAGTTGTGGAGGTGTCTGACATCAAGGAAAAA
>JASEHB010000728.1 GCA_030018745.1 Desulfatibacillaceae bacterium
AGGGTTTCCTTGTAGATATCCTCATCAATGTAGCCCTGGCCCTCCTCTTCTGCAAGTCGCTCCAGAAAGCTTGGGCTTACAATGGTGCCGAGGAAGTTCATCAGCCAGTTGCCTCGCTCGGATTCCACGGACTGAACCCATTCAGGCGAAACCTTGGTTTTTCTGGCCACGATATTTATCATTTCCTCTTCAACCAGCTCAAAGCCCAGGCGCTTTGCCACCTTTTCGCCTATGGTGTGGCCGCCGGCACCGAAAAGCCGTGCTATTGTTACGACTTTCATGGCTCCACCTCTTGTTGTAATTTCTTTATGGTCAAGGTTTATTTTATAAGAAAGGCCTGCTTGCCGGGCGTTACCTGTTTCTTATGGTCACGGCAAAGCCCTGGGCCTTCAGCTCCTTTAAAAGGGGGTCCACCTTTTTGGAATCCAGATGCACCACCACATCCTTTAGTGCCTTCTGGGGCGGGGTGAGCATGTGGATTGTCACAATTTTGAGCTTGTTCCGGTTTATGGCTGCAATCACCTGCTCCAGGGCAGGCCCTTCGCCGCCGTCCTCCACAAGTATGCGGGTTCCCGGCTCGCCAATGCCAAGCACCTTGTTGGCTATCTTGTAAAAGAAGTCGTTTGTGGTGGCAATGCCCACCACCTCCCTGCTCTTTTCGGTTTTCACAACAACAAGCGCCCCAACCTTGTTCTTCTGGGCGACTGCAAGCCCTTCTTCAACGGTCATTTCCGGAACAACGGTGATGACGCTTTTTTCCATGATTTTGGACACCAGGGTTTTTTCCAGCAGATAGCCCACCTCCCACACCGTGAGGGTTGTGGCCTTGCCGGGAGAGACATGCTCCAGGCGGTGCTCCGTGACAACACCCTGGAGCTTGCCTTTGTCCACCACAGGCAGGCGGCGGAACTTGTGGGCCTGGAGGATGCGCTTGGCATCTGAAAGGGATGTGTCGCTGGGGATTGTGACCACCTTGGCGGTCATGACATCCTTTATGAGCATTTTTTTCACCTCCGGATATTGCAACAGGGCGTAAAGTGGCAGGCAGGGCTGCCCTTTTGCCAAAGGGCGGACCTTTTTAAGGCAACGATACGCAGG
>JASEHB010000709.1 GCA_030018745.1 Desulfatibacillaceae bacterium
CCTGCGGAGCGGCGGCCTGTGGTGCAGCGGCTTGCGGCGGAGCGGCCTGCGGCGGCGATATCTGCGGAGCAGCAGCCTGCGGCGGAGCTGCCTGCGCAGCCAACACCTGCTCGGCAGCGGCCTGCGGCGCGGATGCCTGCCTCATCAACTGCCCGGTCCTTGATGCCTGTGCGGCAGATGCCTGCGCCATTGACCTTCTGCCCATTGTCCCTGGCATATCGGTTCCCGGCGCTTCGGGCATTCCTTACAGCTTCACCACAACAGGCGCAGGCGAGAACATCCTTTTCGGAGAAAGCCTTGACGAGAGCTTTGATCTGCTTGAGGAAATCATCTCCGACTGATGGGGGCAGCATGGATTGTGAAAAAGCCAAGGTTCTTGACAGCCTGGTCTATGTGAAAAAGACCATGCCAAGCGTGCTTTACCGGGAGGAAATCCTGGACGGAGAGCCTGTGGCAGTGCTTTATGATGCTGTGAACAAGGAAATGTACCATCTCAAGGGTAATTCCTCGCACATCTGGCGGCTCATTGACGGCCGCAGAAGCGTGCGGGGCATTGCCCAGGCGCTGGCTGAAAAGAATCCTGATGCTGATTCCGAGCTGATTTTGAAGGATACTGTGCAGTTCATAACCAAAATCGGCAGGCAGGGGCTTATAAGCTACGCCTACAAGATGGAGGCGTCTGCGCCGGAGGAGATATGCGATGCGTAAAAAGATAACCATAATTTTGCGGCCAGCGGCAACAGCAGCCTTTATTGCTGCAATGGCCTTTTTGCTTTGCGCTCCGGCAGGCGCTCAAAGCTCCTGGCAGAGCATTGATTCGGTGAAAATAGCCCATTCAAGCTTTCCAGAAGGCTGGGTTCTTGAAAAGGAGCTTGTGGCCGAGCCAAGTGGCCTTGAGCGCTTTGAGGCCATCTACCGGATAGAGGTGGAGGCCATTGTAAACCAGATTTTTGACTACAAAGGCACAAAGGTTCAGATAAATTACTGCCTCTTTTCGCCTGCACTTGCCGAGACAGGGGCGCTGAAAATTGCAGCCTATGTGAATTACACAAACGCTGTTGTGCAGAATAAAAATGTTGTGGTGGAAGTGATTTCTACTGACCCCTGGCTCAAACTCACTGCCCTTTCCCTGGTGATGCCAGAAAAGGTTTACAGGGCAGCCCTTTATAAAAAGGACATTCCTGCCGACTGGCAGTTCACAGAGCTTGTGGTTGCCCAGCA
>JASEHB010000701.1 GCA_030018745.1 Desulfatibacillaceae bacterium
CCATAAAAAAAGGCGCGCCCGTGGCTCTTGTTATGGCTGTGGCAATATGGCTTGTGCTGCCCCCCTGGGACCGCCAGCTCATGGCAAGCGGCGTACACAGCTATGCCCCCGGCTATAAGGGGATTGTCGGCCTGCAAGAGCTTGCAGACCATGTTCGCAAAAATCAGGAAATCCTCTATTATGCAGACGGCATGACAGCCACAATAATGGTCACAAGGGATCGAACCATAAGGGACAGGGATGTCCTCTACATATCCACGGACGGCAAGATGGACGGCTCATCGGAACTGGATATGCCCACCCAAAGGCTGGCAGCTCACCTTCCAATGCTGCTCCACCCGGCCCCCAAAAAGGTGGCGATCATCGGCATGGGCACAGGTTGCAGCGCAGGTTCCGCCTCCCTATACCCCCAAAGTCGGATAAAACTCATTGAAATTGAAGCAAAAATGGTGGAAGGAGCCAAATTTTTCCTTGCCCACAACCACGGCGTGCACAACCGCGAGAATGTTGATATCACCGTTTCTGACGGCAGGCTGCACCTTCTCATGCAAAGAGGGGTTTACGATGTGGTTGTTTCCGTGCCTTCCAACCCCTGGCTTGCAGGCTCATCCAACCTTTTTACGGCAGACTTTTTTGCCCGCGCCGCCGGGGCCTTGAATGAGGGGGGAATTTTTGCCCAGTGGGTGCAGACCTATGGCATGAGCAGCGAAAACTTTGCGATGGTGGTTCGCGGATTTGTAAACACCTTTCCCCATACCCTTCTGGCAACAACCATTCCGGGGGATGTTCTGCTTCTTGGCTCGAAGGAGCCTTTTGACTTTGATCTGGAAGCCATCAGCCAGAGGATGGGCGAAAAAGCAATACGGGCGGACCTGGCAGACAGAAGGCTCAAAATCCGCTCGGTTTACGACCTTGTGGCGCGAATCCGCGTTCTGCCCCAATCTGTGCAACAGCTTGCCGGGCAAGGCTCGCTCCATACTGATGATCACCCCGTCCTGGCTTACAGGGCGCCGCTGGACCTGCACCGGGACACCTGGCCCAAAAACGAGCAGCTAATTGGCCAATTTGCAACAGGCATTGCCCCGGCCCTTCTGGAAACAAGGGGGCGCGATTATGTGCTGGCCCACCAGCAGGCCCTGGCAGAAGCCTATGAGCGCTACCTGGGAGTGGAAAGCAAAGAGGCGGTGTTCACCCGGCTTTTTTTGCCTTAACGCCCTTGCTGTCCGGTGCCTGGTTTTGTTGGGGTAGAGCGGAATC
>JASEHB010000733.1 GCA_030018745.1 Desulfatibacillaceae bacterium
TGGGGCCGCTGTGGCTGGGTTCTGTGGAGCCGGGGCCTGTGGGGCAGGCACCTTATTTAATAGAAGGTCAATAAGCCATTGCGGGGCCACTACAATCGGGGCATTATTTAACCAATGGTAATGGCCGCCGCTCTTGTGGCTGCTGGGGGGCAAAATGATGTAGCCGCCCTGGCCTTTTGTATCAATGCCCGCGCCTAAAGTTTTTTGGGGTTTGCTTTGAATCCGGGCTGTGTCATTCCACCGAAAAAAATAATGCAATCCACCGCCGCCGCTCTGGGCCGTCAAGGTCTCTGGGGCCTGCCCGTGCTGCTCTTGCAGGGCCTGCCAAGATTCGGGGCCGTGGGGCAAGTCCAGGTCAAGCACCCAAACACCGCTTGCCGGGCCTGTCGCGGCACCGATATTTGCATCGGGCCATTTTTGCCACCATACTTGAATCTGGGCCGGGTCTGTGGAAGCATCCTTAAAGCCGTGGGGGGTCAACGGGGCCTTGCCATTGCAGGGGAAAACCGCCCAGCCGCGCCGGGCATAGTCCAAAGCCGCTTGACAAAGGTCGCCGTCCGTGGTATGATTCTTGCAAATAGCCGCCCCTCCAGGGGCCTTTGACTCTTCGTGCCCGGCAAGCCCCCCTTGCCGGGTATCGTTATTTTGAGGGGCATTAAGCATCATAGCCGCCCCCCTTTTTGGCCTCCCAAGCCTCAAGGTCAGCCAACTTCCACCGCGTGCAACCTTCGCCCAGCTTTACGGGTTTTGGAAAGCTCTGTGCTGCAAGCCACCGCCAAAGCGTTGACCTGTGCACACCGTACCGGGCCGCTGCCTGCCTGTCATTTAAGAACATCTGATTTTGCATTGCGTTTTCCTTTCGCCAGGGGTTGCAAATAGGGCTTTTTGCCCTTGTTCTGGCTTACAGGGTCGCAAAAAAAATCATGGCAGTAATTGGAAACAAATAGGCCTGTAAGTTTCCAACAAATAATTGAATTAAAACAGGTTTTTAGGCTGGGTTCTGAAAGGGCAGGAAAAGGCTATTTTTCCCAAAAGATTTTGATGTTTTTATCTCGCTCAA
>JASEHB010000713.1 GCA_030018745.1 Desulfatibacillaceae bacterium
CACCAGAAGCAGATATGGGAAAACACCCACAAGTTTCTTCTGCTTTCCGGGTTTCTCAACTTTCGGCTCACTGGCGAGTTTGCCGATTCCATCGGTTGTCAGGTGGGCTATCTGCCATTTGATTACAAAAAGCTTTCCTGGCTGCCTTCCTGGGATTTTCGCTGGGAGCTTTTGTGCCTTTCGCCCGAAAAGCTGCCAAAGCTTGTGGAGCAGGGGCTTGCCATAGGGGCCATAACCAGGCAGGCGGCCCAAGCAACAGGCATTGTTGAGGGCACTCCCGTGCTTGCCGGGGCCGCAGACAAAGCCTGCGAGGTGCTTGGCTCCGGCGCGCGCCTGGGCCATGTGGGCTGCATAAGCTACGGCACAACCGCCACCATAAATGTCAATTCAAAAAAATATGTCACCGCCTTTCCGCTCATGCCTGCCTATCCTTCGGCCATAACCGGCAACCACAATGTTGAGGTGCAGATATTCAGGGGCTTCTGGATGGTGAGCTGGTTCAAGGAGGAATTTGGCTACGACAAGCGCATGGAGGCCCTTGAAAAGGGCGTTGAGGCGGAAGTGCTTTTTGAGGAGCTTGTGAAAAAGGTCCCGGCAGGCTCAATGGGCTTGATGCTCCAGCCCTACTGGACACCTGGGGTCAAGCACCCCGGCCCGGAGGGCAAGGGCGCAATAATCGGCTTTGGAGATGTTCACACCCGCGGCCATGTTTACAGGGCAATTTTGGAAGGCCTTGCCTATGCCCTGCGTGAAGGGGGCGAGCGCATAGAAAAACGCAGCAAAAACAAAATTTCAACCCTGGTGGTTTCCGGCGGCGGCTCCCAGAGCGACTGCGCCATGCAGATAACCGCCGATGTTTTCGGGCTGCCTGCTTCCCGGCCCCACCTTTACGAAACATCGGGCCTGGGCGCTGCCATGATTCTGGCAAAGGGCCTTAACCTGCACCCGGACTGGGACAGCACAATGTCTGCCATGACCCGCACCGGCAAAACCTTTGAGCCTTCTGAAAAGAACCACCAGCTTTACAGCCAGCTTTATACGGAGGTCTATCTCAAGCTCTATGAGCGCATGAAGCCTTTGTATCAGAAAATTCGCGAGATAACAGGGTATCCAGACTGATGCCATTATAATTGGACTATTTTGAATAAATGTAAAACAGATCCATTGAAAAACAGAAAAAACCACGAAAAC
>JASEHB010000726.1 GCA_030018745.1 Desulfatibacillaceae bacterium
GGCCAAGGTTCCGGCCATCATCTATTCCTTTGGCCTTGTGGCCTATTTTATATGGGAGGGAATGCTGCCCTATGAGGACGAGGATTTCATTGCCAGAATACGGCTGGTGAAAGAAAAGGGCATCTCTTTTTCAAGAAAGGATGTTCCTGCATCTGTCCAGGGGCTTATAAGAAAATGCCTTGCCTTTGAGCCTGCAAAACGCCCGGAGAGTTTTTCTGCTGTCTGCCTTGAAATGGAAAAGGCCCTTGCAGATTTTTCGGCCCCGCCTCCGGTGAAGGCCCCTGCCAAAGCCCCTGCAAAGGCTCCGGGCAATTGCGCCCCTGCCCGGCAGGCTGATTTGCAAAGTCCGGCAAACCGCTCAACTTCCGCGCCTGTGCGCAAAGTCCTTTGCCCGGCCTGCTCCCTGCCCCACATAGCGCCTCCGGGGGTTGGCCTTTCCTCCTTAAAATGCCGCCGCTGCGGGCAGGCGCTTGCCCCCCGCCTGCTCAACAGGCTGGAGCAATACCTTTTCACCATACTTCTAATTCTGGCGGGCTGGGGCATTGCTTCGGGCCTTCAAATAGGCCTTGCCGCCTGGGTTGTGCCAAACCAGGCCCTGACCCTGCCTGCCTGGACCCTTGCCGGAGCCATCACCGGCCTGGCCCTGCGCTACACGGTTGCTGGCTTTGGCCCAAAGCACATCCTTCTGGCAATAATTGGCTGGACCTTGGGGGGCGCGCTGGTAAAATCCGGCGGCAGCATGGCCCAAGCCTCCCTTCTGGCTGGCTGGCTGCTTGGCTCTGCAAGCATTCTCCTGGCGCTCAAATACTCTCTTGCCGGGTTTGACTGGAACCAGGTTTTGACAGGCATCTTCCTCTGGGCATTGGCCCTTCTTCTGGGAAGCCTTGCTGCCAGCAATCTCTGGCCCCAATCTTTAGATGCCCAATACACCAAAAACGCAGCAAACCGGCTTGCCATCATCCAGATGACCGCCGCCCTGTTTGCCAGCCATTTCACCTACTGGCAGATGACAAGAACCCGCCGCCAAAACAGCAGAAAAGCCGCTGCCAGCCAAAGCGCCCCAGCCCCTGCCACCCGCGAAATCTCCACCGGGCGGTAGGGGGCAAAAA
>JASEHB010000712.1 GCA_030018745.1 Desulfatibacillaceae bacterium
CCCTCTACTACTTAATGTTCATGTGCTTCAGCAGCGCCTCATCCACAATGCCTGTGGGTGCAAGCCCGTTCATGCTCTGGTAGGTTATGATTCCGGAGCGGGTTATAGGCCCGTAAATGCCGTCAATGGCATAATCATACAAACCCATTGGCTTTAAAATCTTCTGCACTTCCATTATCTGGCGTCTGCGCTCTGCCCAGGCAGTGGCCCGGCTCTCCTTCGTGGGGGCGGGGGCTGGTGCCACAACAGGCGGCGGGGGCAGCTTGCTGGCCTCCTCCTTCAATTCCTCCTCCTCCTGGGCATAGGCAGCGGCCACGCGGGCAAGAATATCCGGATCAGCCTCGACTTTTGCAACCATCTCCGGCGGCGGGGCAATCAGCACAGCGGGCTGCTCAACTGCAACCGGGGCAGGCGGCGGCTCTGGCGCGGGAATCGCCTCAAGTTCAGGTGTGGGTGCGGTTGCCGGTGCAGGAGCTGCCACAGGTGAAGGCATGGGCGGCGGCATGACCGGCGCTGCGGGCCTGGGGGCAGGCGCAGGGGCAGGCGCAGGGGCTGCTGCAACCCTTGCTGGCTGGGCGCCGGACCTGCGGAAGGCTGCCAGATGCTGCTCAACTTCCCGCAGCAGCTCAACAGGATAAAGGTTGCCCGACAGGTCGTTGTAAACTGTCATGGCCCTTCTTTTTATCTGGGCCAACTGCTCCGGCGCAGGCATGACCGGGGTCACTCCGTAGTCAATCATGCCCTGAAGGCTTTTTGCATTGTCATCCCGGATATCCTGGCAGTAGAGGGTCTGAATCCGCTCGCGCTCTGCCATCACATTTTGCCGGTAGTTTTCAGGAATCCTTTCCCACACCTCCTTTGTTAAAATGACCACCGCAGGAGAGTAGCGGATTCGCATCAGGTTCACATATTTGTCTATTGTGTAAAGCTGGCTTCCCACCTGCCAGATGGACGGCGCGATGTTGGTGTCCAGAATGCCGGTGCGCTTGGCTGTGGGGACATCGGTAACAGCCATGGGAGTGGGGCTTGCGCCCAAGGCCTTTAGCATGGCGGCTTCCTGTGGGCCAAACCAGGTAAGAATTTTGGAGCGGCCAAAATCCTCAAGGGTGTCAAACTTGTATTTGGTGGAGAAAAGCAGGTCAAAGTCCTGGTCAATCCAGAGAACAAGCTTGAAGCCGTTTTGCAGAAAGAAGAAGTCGAAAGAGGGATA
>JASEHB010000702.1 GCA_030018745.1 Desulfatibacillaceae bacterium
AAAAATCATGGCCATTGAGGGACCCCTTTCAGGCATCCGCGTGCTGGACTGCACCCAGGCCCATGCCGGGCCTTTTGGAACCCTGCTTCTTGGGGATCTGGGAGCACAGATAATCAAAATAGAGCCGCCCACCGGCGACATGCTGCGCCTGGGCCAGGAAAAGGTCTCGCCTCTTCTGTATTATATTGTGGGTTTGAGCAGGAACAAAAAGAGCGTTGTGCTGGATCTGGGATCTCCCAAAGGCAAACAGGCCTTTTACGATCTGGTCAAAATCTCCGATGTGGTCATCTCCAACAACCGGCCCGATGTACCTCTTCGCCAGGGTACGGACTTTGAGACCCTGGAAAAAATCAACCCGGGCATAATAAGGGTCAACATCTCCGGCTACGGCGAAACCGGGCCTTACAGCAATTTTCCATCCTACGACATAATCGCCTGCGGCCACAGCGGCATTTTGAGCATTTCCGGCGAGCAGGGCCGCCCGCCCGTGACCCCTGGGGGCATAGCCCTTGCCGATATGCTCGGCGGCTTCATGGCAGCCTTCCAAACCCTTGCAGCCCTTGTGGGCCGCGGCAGGGACGGCAGGGGCGCAAAGCTTTCGCCCAACCTTCTGGACAGCCTTCTGCTCTTCCAGCAGGTCATGTTCCAAAGCTACTTTGTTTCGGGCAACCCCCCAGGCCCCCAGGGCAACCGGCACCTTGTGGCCACCCCCTACGGGGTTTATCAGACCTCTGACGGCTACATAACCATAGGCCCCACAGATGCAGACAAGGTGGCCTCCCTTGTGGGGCTTGGCTGGATGGCCTCTGACGAGCGATTCAACAGCGCCATGAACAGGATGCTAAACCGCCCGGCCTTTGAAAAGCACCTGGAAGAGGCCCTGCTCAAAAAGACAAGCAGCGAGTGGCTTAAAATCCTGCGAGATGAAAACGACATTGCCTGCGGCCCCATCCTCAACTACGAGCAGGTGATAAACGACCCCCAGGTGCAGGAAAACAACATGATTGCCCAAGTTGATGCAGGGGGCCAGACAGTCAAAACCATTGGCTCCGTGTTCAAAATGCCCGGCAGGATAACAGGTGAGCCGGAGCCGCCACCGGATTTGGGCCAGCACACGAGGCAGATTCTGGAAACCCTTTTGAACTACGATGATGCCGCCGTAAATGAGGTGCTGGCGGAAAATGAGGCGGCATTGCCCAGGCTGAAAAACCGCCTGAAGAAGTTGTAACAGGACGCCCCCAGGAAAATAGAGG
>JASEHB010000697.1 GCA_030018745.1 Desulfatibacillaceae bacterium
AGGGCTTTGCAGCCCTTGACGAGTTTTTGAAGACCCACAGGCAGAGCTTCAAGGTCATTGCCAGAAGCGCCCATCCCCTGGAGCATCTTTTCAAGGGCGGCACTCTCGATTCCCTTGAGACCTATGCGGATGTTGAAGGAATTGTGTATGCTCGCAACCGCATCATCACAATGGCCAGGCAGGCAAAGCGCCTTTCAATCATGCGTCAGCAGATATTCAACAATGCCCCCCAGATAAACCTCAATGATATGGGCATTGTGGTCATGCCCTTTGTCAGCGGCCAGAGCATAATGGCCAAGCTGGTTTCCGAGCAGTGGGAGTTTGGCTACTGCGCGGAAAGCAGCCAGAAAATCCAGAGCGAGCCTTTTATCACCAACACGCCCCACGACAGGCGGCTTTTGCAGCTTTCCAAGGACATCCAGCAGCACCTGGGCTTTCGCTGCGAGATTGAGTACATTGTTACTGATGAGGGCGACATCTGGGTTGTTCAGGCCAAGGACATTTCCGCGGTTGACACCCGCGAAATAAGGGAAATCCAGCACTCCATAAAGCTGGACGGCATCCGCCGCATCCGTGTCCGCAAAAGCTACCGCGAGCGGCCCATTTTTGTGATGAACAACAAGGAATTCTACATCCGCGTCATCAGCGCGTGCGAGGATCTGCTTCTTGGAACCGGCGAAAAGCCTGTTACCATTGATGATATCATTGCCATCATCAATGCCTACGAGAAGGAAATGGAGGAATTTGCTGTAACCCATGATCGCTTCGGGGTCATCGGCCTTTCCATCCGCGACCCCAAGGAGCTTTACCAGGTTGCCAATCACTACCTGGACGAAAAGCCCGAACTTCAGGAAAAGCTTTCTGCTGCCCTGCGCCAGAATCTATACAGGATTGACTATTTTCTGGCCGAGGCCGACACCCTTTTGGCCAAGGATCGCTTCCGCATAAACCTTTGCAGCCACGATGCCTATGGCGTTGACACGCTGAGAAACCCCCTGTGGAACATCTACTGGCACATGGAGCGCCACGAGCAGGTGGTGGCGGAATTTCTGCACAGGGGCTTTAGAACCGGCGACACAGTAGGCATTGATGTGGGCCAGGATTTGAAACCCACAGTTTACAGGATGTAGCGGATGAAAAAAAATGCTTTTGTTCTGCCGCGCCTTTCAATAATCTTAAAGGGGGATTAAATGGATTCCAAAAAAGTTCTGCCAAGGAATTTTTTTCAGAGGATTCTGGGAATTCCGGCCACGGCCAAGCCCAAAAACCCGGACTGCTGGACCTATGAAAACGGCGTTTTCACCGTTTATCTGGACAAGGCTCCGGAGCTTG
>JASEHB010000734.1 GCA_030018745.1 Desulfatibacillaceae bacterium
AAGTCCCTGCATAAAACAGATCCATACTCATTTGTAGCTTTCGGCCTGCCGTGGATCAACCACGAATGGCTTACCGAGCTTGCCTTTTATGGGCTTTGGGCAGTCTTTTCATCCAGCGGGCTGCTGGTTTTCAAGCTGCTTGTGGGTTTTGCCGTTGCTTTTCTTGTAATGCGAACAAGCGGCAGGGAGCGGTTTGTCCCGTTAATCCGGGCAGGCTCGGTTTTGTTATGCCTGGCTGCTGCATCGCGGGCTTTTATGGTCCGCCCCCAGCTTTTCTCTGTTTTGCTCTTTGCGCTTTTTTGGTTTGTTTTGCATGGCTATCTTATTAAAAAAGAAAATCGGCTTTACCTTTTGCCTCTGCTAATGGCCCTGTGGGTCAACTTTCATGGCGGCTTTCTTATGGGCCTGGCTGTGATGGGCGCAGTTGCAGCAGGCGAAAGCCTTGAAGCATTATGGTCGCCTTCCAGCCGGTCCAGGGCAATCAGGCTCTGGTTCTGGTTTTTGCTTTGCTGGGGGGCAACCCTTATAAACCCCTATGGCTGGGGTCTGCACGAATGGCTCTCACACAGCCTTTCCTCCCCCAGGCAGATATCCGAGTGGATGCCCATTTCGCTTTCAATTCTGGACCATTGGGAGATAAAGCTTATAACGGCTCTTGTTTTGCTCGCCGTGATGTACAAGGGCAAACAAAACAGGCCCTGGGAGATTGCCGTCATGCTGCTGCTCTTATATGCAGCATGGAAGCACCAGAGGCATTCCCCATTTCTTGGCATAGTGGCAGCCCCGTTTCTTGCATCATCGCTTTCAGCCTTATGGAACAGCAAATTTGAAGGCCGCATGAGGGCTTCCATAACCCCGCGATCCCGTGCCTGGGTTGCCGGGATTATGCTCTTTGTCTGCCTGTGGTTTGCTGGCAGGGGGGCCGTGATTTACAGCGCGACCGGAATGAAGATTTTTGTTGACCCCTTAAGATATCCTGTTTATGCGGCGAACTTTCTTGCAACCAATCAAATTAAAGGAAATCTGTTCACGGTTTTTGATTGGAGCCAATACGCAAT
>JASEHB010000705.1 GCA_030018745.1 Desulfatibacillaceae bacterium
CAATCAAGACCATGATAGGCAACGCCTATCCCAACCCGGAGAGCATAGAGACCATTGAGGTCAAGGGCCGGGATCTGGTCAGCGGCATCCCCAAAATTCTGGCCATTGATTCCGAGGAAGTCCGCGTGGCCATTTCCGAGCAGATAGAAGCCATTGTGGAAACTGTTAAAATTGCCCTGGAGCAGACCCCTCCGGAGCTTGCCGCAGACATTGTGGACAGGGGCATTGTGCTTACCGGAGGCGGCGCGCTTCTCAAAAACCTGGACAAGCTGTTGCGCGAGGAGACAAATCTTCCCATAACCGTGTGCGATGACCCCCTGTCCACAGTGGCCCTGGGAACGGGCATGGCTTTAGACAGCATAGAGATTCTGCGCGATGTAGTTATCAGGTAGGAGAATGTTCTCCAGAAAAACAGCCACAGCGCTCCTTTTAATAGTCCTTTTTGTCCTGTTTGCAGTGGTGCTCGCCCTTTTCGGAGGAGAAACCCCTGCCTCCCATCCTTTGGGCAGCGTTGTCATAACCGCCGTGGCTCCGTTTATACACGCCGCCACCTGGCTTTCCTCCCTGTCTGTCAACGCCTGGGAGCATTATTTTTTCCTGGTGGACACCTCTTTTCAAAATGCCCGGCTCGAAAAGGAGCTTGGCCAGGCGAGACAGGCCCTTCACCAGAACCGTGAGGCTGACCTGGAAAACCGGCGACTGCGCCGCCTGCTGGGTTTTCCCGCACAAACTCCCCATGTGGCTGTTGTGGCAAAGGTGGTGGGCGAAGACCCCACCCGATGGTTCAAGAGCATTGTCATAGACCGGGGAAAGGCGGACGGCATAAAGCCTGGCGACCCTGTGGTTACGCCCGAAGGTATTGTGGGCCGGGTGGCTGAAGTTGCCTGGGGATACAGCCTTGTGCTTCTTGTCATTGATCCAAACCATGCGGTGGATGCCAGAATTTCCCGCACCCGCGCCAGGGGGGTTGTTGTGGGCGCCAGGGAGGCAGGCTGCAAGATGCTGTATGTATTAAAAAAGGAGGATCTGGTTCCCGGCGACACGGTAATCACCACAGGCCTGGACAATTCCTATCCTCCAGGCCTGGTTGTGGGGGCTGTGAGCAGCCTTGATGTCCAGGGCGAGGGAATGTTCAAGGCCGTTAAGGTGCTTCCCTTTGTGGCCTTTGACAAACTTGAGGAGGTGCTTGTGCTAACGGGTGTTTTGCCTCCCCCCTACCGGCAGGCACAGTG
>JASEHB010000704.1 GCA_030018745.1 Desulfatibacillaceae bacterium
ATAGGCGGAATAGGCATGAGCGGCATTGCCGAGCTTCTGCTCAACCTGCATTACACGGTTTCCGGCTCGGACATAAAGGAAACGGCCATAACCCGCAGGCTTGCCGGGCTTGGCGGGGTGATTCACGCAGGCCATGCGCCAGACTGGGTGGCAGGCGCGGATGTTGTGGTTTACAGCTCTGCCGTGCGCCGGGAAAACCCGGAGCTTGTTGCTGCCAGGGAGCAGGGCATACCTGTTATACGCAGGGCGGAAATGCTTGCCGAGCTTATGCGCTTAAAATACGGCATAGCCATAAGCGGGTCCCACGGCAAGACCACAACAACCTCAATGGTGGCCGCTGTTCTTGCCAAGGGCGGGCTGGACCCCACGGTGGTTATCGGCGGCAAGCTAAAAGGTCTTGGGTCCAACGCAAAGCTTGGCAGCGGCGATTTTCTTGTGGCCGAGGCCGATGAATCGGACGGCTCCTTTTTAAAAATGAGCCCTGCCATTGCAGTTGTTACAAATGTTGATCGCGAGCACATGGACCACTACACGGACATGGACCATGTGAAGAATTCCTTTGTGGAGTTTGTGGATCGCGTCCCCTTTTACGGAATGAGCATCCTTTGCCTGGATGACCCGGCTGTTCAGGATATTCTGCCAAGGGTGAACAAGCGCCATGTGACCTACGGCCTTACGCCCCAGGCTGATGTCCGGGCCACAAACCTTGAGGCTTGCGGCCCAGGCGCGCGCTTTTGCGTGGAGCGGGCCGGCAAGCAGCTTGGCTTTGTGGATTTGAACCTGCCGGGCCGCCACAATGTCAACAATGCCCTGGCAGCGGTTGCCGTGGGCCTGGAGCTTGGCATTGATTTTTCCAAAATTGCCGGGGCGCTGGCAAGCCTTGAAGGCGTGGCCCGGCGCATGGAGGTGAAGGGCGAAAAACAGAGCATACTGGTTCTGGATGACTATGGGCATCACCCGACAGAGATAGCGGCCACCCTTGCCGCCGTGCATGACGCATGGCCGGGCCGCAGGGTGCTTGTGGTTTTTCAGCCCCATCGCTATTCGCGCACAATGCACCTTTTCAAGGAGTTTGCACGGGCCTTCTATCTGGCGGACAAGGTTCTTATTCTGCCCATCTATGCAGCGGGCGAAGACCCCATTGAAGGCATTGACGAAAAGAGCCTTTGCAGCTCCATCCGCACCCACGGCCACAAAAACGCCTCTGTTGCCGAGAGCTTTGCCCAGGCTGTGGAGAAA
>JASEHB010000711.1 GCA_030018745.1 Desulfatibacillaceae bacterium
CAATGACCTGGGCTGCCTGTTGCGGGTCCTTTACCCCGTAGATTATGGGCAGATAAAGATTGGCCGCTGATGTTGAGCAGATTGTGCCTGTACCGTCAAACTCCATGATGTCCTTGTCCCCCACAGGGCAGGAGACGCAGGCAATCCGCCGCTTTTTGTGCTTCAAATAAACTTCTTTTTCAACAACAGGCAGAGATTTCAACAGCCCAAGCTCCTGCCACTGGGCCAGATAGGGGTATTCTTTTATGGATTTGACCAAAGGCCGCAAAATGGCCCTGTAAGCCTTTTTGTCCGCCACACAAAGGCCAATGTTGCCGCTTGCAACAACGGCCTTTAAGTTTTTTGAGCCAAGAACCGCGCCAAGGCCCCCCCTGCCCAGGGTGGAGGCCTTGTCCACAAAGGCCATTGAGCAGGGCACAAGGTTTTCCCCTGCCTGGCCTATGGCCAGAACGCCCCAGGGGCCGCCGGGGTTTTTGCTCAAAATCTCTGTTGTCTGGTGCGCGCCCTTGCCCCAAAGCAAAGCAGCATCTTCCAGGGAAATTGAGCTTGAGGTTATTTTAAGGTAAACAGGCTTTTCTGCTTGCCCTGTTATTACAATGTGGTCATAGCCCGCGTATTTCAAAAGCGCGCCAAAGCGGCCTCCACCTGCCCCGCACCAGCCAACGGTTTTGCTCTGGGCAAGCTTTGTCACAGCATAAACCCGCGAGCTTGCGGGAGCATCCGTGCCCACCAGGGGGCCTGCACCTATGACCACGGCGTTTTCCGGGGCCAGGGGGTCAATTCCCGGGGCAATGGAGTCGCCTGCCAGACGGATGCAGATTCCCAATCCGCCGATGTAGCGCTGGCAAAGCTTATCTGAAAGCTGCCTTTCCTCAAAGACGCCCCGGCTCATATCCACAAAAAGCGTTTTTCCGGCAAATCCGCCCCTCATAAGGCCTCCTTTATCCGCACCTTTTCCAGCGCACCATAAAAACAGGCATCCGCGCACAGGCCGCAGTGGTCGCAATTTTGGGAAAAGCTTATTTTTGCCCCCTGGCTGGTAACCTCCACAAAGAGATTTGCCGCCAGCGGGTTGAAGCACCCCTGCTTGGAAAAGGAGCAGGCCAGCATACAGCGCCAGCAGCCGGAGCAGTTTTTTGGGCTGAACACTATGTCAAAAGGCATGGCACCCCCCGCTTCTTAATTGATACTGGTTTTTATAGGGCCTTTTTA
>JASEHB010000689.1 GCA_030018745.1 Desulfatibacillaceae bacterium
ACCGCCAGCTCGCCTTCAATAAGCTTGCGGAACTGGGCTGCCTGGAAAAAGAGCGCATCCTGATAGGTCATCTGACGCCCGGCAACCGGATGATGAAATGGTGTGGTCAGTTTTTTCTCAAAGGAATCCAGCACGCGGCCAAAAGCCTGGCCCGTGAGCTTAACAGCCGGTTTGCCGGTGGGCGCAGGGGCCTGGGCGGGCGATTCCTCCATGCGCTGCTCCGGCAGGTCGAATGTGCTATCAGCATCCTCATCCAAAGTCATGCTTCCCAGCGGGTCTTTGGAAACATCAGGAAGCGCATTGTCCGGCGCCCCTATTTCCTGCGGGTCAACAGGCTGATTGTGTATTTTGGTTTCAATTACAAAGTCTGGCTTCTGAAGTATTTTGAGGTTGAACAGGGAAAGAGTAAGGGTATCGGCTATTATGGTTCGGAACTCCTCCATGAGATCCAGCACCAGGGAATAGCGGCCGTAGTCCAGAGAATGGAGAACACCCGGATAAGGGTCCAGCCCGGCAGCCCGAACCGCAGCATAAACCCTGTTCATGAGCAGGGTGTAAACAAGGGAGAGAACAGAATTGACAGGGTCTGTGGGCGGACGCCTTACACGGCGGAAAAAGCCGATGCTATCCACAAAGCCCTGGGGAAAGCCCTCAAAGTAGATGGCAGACCCCCTGCCCTCCAGACCCCGCACAGAGGCTATATCCTTTGCTTTTGCAAGGCGGGGCAAAAGCTCCTGAATTTTTTCAGCCTGCCGCCCGGCCTGGGGGTTATCCCGCGAGCGCTTTATGCGCCACAAAAGGGTACCCATGTTGGCAAGCTTGCCTGCAACAATGCTTTTTGCAGCTTCAAGACAAAATTCGGAATTTTCCAGAAGCACAAACTGGCGCTTGCGAAGATGAACGATTTTGGATTCGCCCTGGGACAGGCGGCCCAGGTAGCGGCCGTTCATGGTGAAAAAAACCGTGTCAACACCCTGCCTAAAAAGCAGCAGCATGGCGTTGCGGGTGATCTCGATGTTGCCGAAAAGCAACAACTGATCAAGCTTGTAGGTAAAAAGCGTGTTGTGGGTGTCATCGCCCTTGCGGACAAGCAGATGACGGCCCTGGCGGATTATCCGTGCTCCTTGGGATGTTACATATGCGATCATGGCATTTATCCTCCTTGAATGCCATTTTCGCTTCATTGAGACGGGCAAAGCAAGGAAGGCAATGTTGCCGATCATGTGTTTTGCGTCAAAGGCCTGCCTTCCCAAAGCATCATCACGAACCAGGCCCGGAAAAGTCCGGAAAACGGGCCAGGCCCAGGTGCTTTTTAAATTTTTCGCCGCCATCTTCCAGGAGAAGGGCCTCAAGTTTTCGATAGGCCTCTTCCAAAGGTTTTTTATCTTCCAGCCCTACCGCCTCAAAAC
>JASEHB010000699.1 GCA_030018745.1 Desulfatibacillaceae bacterium
CTTTTTTGGGGCTTGTAAAGGCAAGCCCGGTTTTTAGGGAAGGCTCCTTTATTCTTGATATGCAAAGGGGAAACGGCCCTTTTGTTACAATGCCCAGCGGCAGGCATGAAAGGCCCGGCAGGCAAAGGGCATCCTCGCCGGGCAGCTCCGGGCTGATTATGGCTCCGGCAAAACCCATGCTTGACAAGGCTGCCACGGCCAGGGGGTTGGCTATATTGCAAAAAGGCCCGGCCCAGCAGGTTAAACCCGAATCCGGCAGCAGGGCCTTGTGCCAGGGCGCATTGAGAACAAAGTTTTTTGCCCCCTTTTGCACGGCTTTTTTAATAAGCAGGCGCCATTTGGCCTCATCATCAGGCCATATCACAGGCGGGGTCCACCACCAGGACTTTGCAGCAAGGCCTGGGGGCAGGGCATTCAAAAGGGGGTCTGAAAGCCAGAAGGCAGGTGTGATGCCCTGCATCTTGGCGGCCAAAAAGCCCTTTTCCCGAAAAACGGCCATGACGCGCAGGGCGGGCTTGGGGTTTAAAGGCCTTGGCAGGGACAGCTCAAGCTTTGAGGGCGTTACCTGAACAGCCGGCATCTTTGCAGCCTGGGCTTCAAGCTTGCGTATGGCCGACATTATGGATGGATCGCGGCGGTCAAGAAGATAGACCGGGCTGTCTTTGGCAATATCTTTGCAAAGCTTTGGATTTAATATCAGGCCCTTTGACTTTGGCACCTTTGACCTGACCTTGACAATGCAATGGCTTGCGGAATCCTCGCTGCCGATGCGCAGCAGATCCCCGGAAAAAAGGGGCACGGTGTTTTTTATGCCCATGCCCTTTGGGCCTGTTTGCCCGGTTGTGCCGCATAAAAGGCCTGAAGTCATGGGACTTTGGGACTCAAGCGGCACAAAGGGGCGCTGGGGCAGAAATCCGTAATGGGTGGAAGGCCTGCCCAGGGAGTTTGCCAAAAGGTTAATCGCTTCTCGCCTTGCATCCGGCTCTGTCCCGAAATCGCGCAGCATACGGTAGGCGGCCACTGTGTTGTAAACGAAGTGGGGGCCTTTTTTGCGGCCCTCGATTTTCCATGCCCGCACCTGGGGGATGGCGGCAAGGGTTTTGACCAGAACATCAAGCCCCAGATCCATGCAGGAAAAAAAGCGGCCTGTTGTTTTGCCGTAAGAATAAAGCCTTCTGCATGGCTGGACACAGCGTCCCCGCAAGCCGGATTTGCCTCCCATAAGGCTGCTCCAGTAGCAGCGGCCCGAAACAGCATAGCAAAGCGCCCCGTGCACAAA
>JASEHB010000707.1 GCA_030018745.1 Desulfatibacillaceae bacterium
CCCTGAACAGGGATGAAGCCTGGGCCGTTGGTGATGAAGGGACCATCATCCATACGGACAACGGAGGCGCCTCATGGTATGTCCAGGGGGCGGGCCAGGTGCCGGAGGCCCCCTATCAGGGCGTGTTCGCCCTGGATAAAAACAGGATATGGGTCACAGGCGGGCCTGATCCGGAAGACGGCGTGATTGTTTACTCCCAGAACGGCGGAGCGACCTGGGAGGAATACGACTTCCAGGGGGGGCTGCATGTCTATTGCTTTGTTCCCAGGCTGCTGCAAAGCGGTGTCGGCTGGATTTCCGGCCACAACAGGGTTGTTTACCACACCACGGACTTTGGCCAAACCTGGGAGGCTTACCAGCATCTCGACCTGCCGAGCGGCACAGACTTAAACAATGTGGTGGCGATAAACGACACAACCGCATGGGTTGCCGCCGACATGGGCATCATCTTTTACACAACGGACGGAAATAAAACCTGGCACATGCAGAGGCCCGCCTGTGCGGCCGGCTTTTATCTGATGGGAGTTGACGCCATGGACACGCGCACCATCTGGATGGCGGGTGCCACATCCGGCGGCCCGTCTGACGCGGGAGTGATTATTCACACGCAAAACGCGGGGGAGCAATGGGTTCGCCAGCACACTCCGACAAATGTAAGATACTGGGACATTGCCTTTGCCCGATAACCCGAAAATTATGGGGCGCTCCTTAATAAAGCCGCTCTCGCCAGAGCTTATTCCTGCGTCCCGACTTATTGCCCGGTCAAGGCAATAAAAGCCTTGTGTTTTGGTATTATCTGTTTTAATGAATGTACTATCGGATAAACAATGCGCTTTTGCGCAAACTGCCCAAACCCAAAGGAAATCAAATGCAAGATTCTTCTGCCAATCAACCTGATTATAAGCTTCCAACACAGTTGAGCCAGTTTCAGGAAAAAATGTATAAGCACCTTATTGACTGGAAGTGGGCGCACATCACCCGCGAGCCGGGCGTTTTCAAGGGCAGGGAATATGATGCAATCCTGCCGGAATCATCGCTGGAAGAGTGTCCTCTTATCTTTGAACCCATCCGGAAAAACCTGAAAGAGTACCAGGAGAGCGAGCACCGTTTTCGCCTCCACAAGTATTTTTATCACATGGCAAGCTCCCAGGCTGCCAATATAAACCTGTTTCTGCCTGTGCTTCTTCATAAAAACGCCGCAAAAATTCTTGGCGCAGTAAAGCCGG
>JASEHB010000718.1 GCA_030018745.1 Desulfatibacillaceae bacterium
ATTGAAAAAAGCCCCAGGGCAAGAGGAATGAAAATCTTGTAGTTTATGCCAAGAATTTTTTTGTCAGGCGCATCATCAAAAGTTTGCAGGAGTTTTACCAGAACCACTCCGGCAAGCGAGAAAAGCAGAAAAATTTCAATGTTGATGCCCGAAAGTATGAGGAAGGATGTGTCGCCGGGGGTGGTCCAGAGGCCTGCAAACCCCGTGAAATGCAATATAAGGGAGTTTATCATCTCCCAGATAAGCTCTCCGGAGGAAAACAGCAGGCCCATGAGCACTGCATCCCAGTTTTTTGCACGGATTTCAGAGGCATAGGCCCACATCACAAGGCCCAGCCCAAATAGCAGGCTCCAATGGAACTGCTCTGGATTGCGGAGTATTTCCATTGCCTCAATGCTTGCAGGAGTCATGGCGGTTTCCTTTTTGATGAATTTTTTGGAGAGTTTTTTTGCTTTGAGGTAAAGCTGTTTTCCAGGGCAAGGAGTTTTTACAACTTGCCGTCAAAAATAAAAATTTATGGCATACCAGTCTGTTTCAAAATTCCAGTATGAAACAAAAAAGAGCACATAGTGCAAATAAAGGGGCAGGGTTACTTTTTCAAGCTCTGCCTTGCAACGGATATGGTAGTTTTGGCCCCGCTCCAAACGGGAAAGGGGGGCCACCACCAGACTGTCCACATTGGCCATGGCCTTTTTTGCTTCCGAAAAGGAATGGGTCACCAGAACTGTGTCGGGCTTTTCCGTCCTTGTGACCGTAAATTCCTTTTTCAACACATTGTATTTTATCGTGTGCTCCAGGGTGATATCCGCAATTTTTTCATTGAACCACAAACTGCGGGACCTTGAAAGTGTGACATGGATAAGAAAGGTTGTGGGCGCTCCGCTCATGATTGCCTGCTCGATCTCTGTGGTGAAGCAGCCCTCTATGGTCAGATAAACAAGCAAATCATCACGGGTGTTTGTGACAACAATATCTGTAAGTTGAGCCTTTTGGGCCGCAACCGTTGCCGGGCCTGCCACAAGAAGGCAGACAAAGGCAAAAACAATGATTGGGGCTTTGAAGCTCTTCATGGCTAAACGCTTTCCTGCAAAAAAACTTCCGGCCTTCAGATAAATCAGCCGCCTTAAAACAGTCGGCAGGGATTTTAA
>JASEHB010000716.1 GCA_030018745.1 Desulfatibacillaceae bacterium
GCTATGCTAGGCTGGAAGGGAAAAGGCTCATGCCAAAAAAAACATTTTTAGTTCTGCTTGCTTTGCTCATGGCTGCCAGCCTTGTTCTGCCAAGCCTTACAGCGGCACAGGCTACAGTGAAGGCCCAGGCGGTTGTGGCGGCAGGCCCCTGGCTTTCATCTTCCCGTGCGCGGGTTGTTGCCATAGCAAAGGCTCATCACCAAATTCTGGAGCAGGCTGCCGGGCAGATTAAAAAGCCCGCAGGTCTTGAAAAGAGTAATCCGGACCTCCTTGCTCTGACCGCCTGGGCGCATGGCCTGCTGGATATCCGCACGGTTTTGGTGGAGGAGTCGGTCATTGACGATTATCCTGCATGGACTGTGGGCCTTGAGGCACAGATAGAAAGGGGCGCCATTAAAACCCAGATGGAGTTTCTGGAGCGCAATTCCGAGCTTTTTGCGCGCTTTGTTCGGCACCTGGAAATGGAAAGGCGGCTCATAGGCCAGGTGGAAGAGCTATTAAAGGAGCAGGAAAAGATTTTTTATCTTGAAAAGGAAGCAGAAAAATCCGCAGAGGATTTTCAGAATATCATTGATAACGCAGTAAACCGCCTTGCAGCCCTTGGCCTTCTCCGCATGGCGGATTCCCTTTTTTATAGGGAGGCCCAATATTCAAACCCGCAAAAAGCTGTGGAATATTACAACGCAGCTCTTATGATTGACCCGGAGCTTACCCTTGTCCATCGGGGCCGCGGCTCGGCCTATCTTTTTCTTTATGAGTTTGAAGGCGCGGTGGATGACTTTTCAAGAGCAATAGAGGCAGATTCCTCTGACTCCCTTTCCCTTCTGGACAGGGGGGTTGCCTACGGCGAGCTTGGTATGCTGGATAAGGCTGTGGCAGACTTTGACAGGGCAATAGAAATAAACCCCAATCTTGCCCAGGCATGGGGAGCAAGGGGTTTTGCCTTTATTCTTTCAGGAGAACTTGACAAGGGTTGCGAATTTCTCAAAAAGGCCTGCGATTTGGGGGAGTGCAATTACATCAAGGCCGCGCGTTACGGAAGGGTCTGCCGGTAGATTTTTCGTCCTGGTCAGCTTTCGCAGCAGATTCAACATCATCTTTAATTCTCATCTATTCATTTTAAATTTAAGGGACTTGCGTGAGCGCTTTTAAAAAAGCCTCACAC
>JASEHB010000706.1 GCA_030018745.1 Desulfatibacillaceae bacterium
AAGGCCGCCGATGGCTGGCTTTAAGTAGTTGGAAATCTTGAGTTTTGCAAAAATGCCTATCACGCCGTAAAAACAGCGCACATACAAAAACCCGCCTCCCACAACCACAATGGCAAGAGCAAGGTATGGCCCAAGCTCAAGTGGGTTGGAAAAGGTAAAATGCGGGGCTGCAAAAAGTGAGCCCCAGTTGCCGGTAACAAGGCAGAAAAGGCAGTAGGCCACAACCGATGCCAGGCCTGCTGGAATCACCACATCGCTTTCAATTTCCGGGTCGCGGTAGAGCACCTCTGCTGCAAACAAGGCTCCTGCCAGGGGCGCGCGGAAAATGCTGCCAACACCTGCGGCAATTCCTGCGGCAAGCATTATGCGCCTTTCCCTTTCGGTGAGCTTTAGCCTTGTTCCCAAAAAGGAGCCTATTCCTGCGCCGATAAGGGCAATGGGGCCTTCGCGGCCTCCAGAACCTCCGGTGGTAAGGGTTATGGCAGAGGCCAGGGTCTTTATGACAGGCACTCTTGCCCTTATGCTGCCGCCCTTGTAGTGGTAGGCGGCAATGGCGGCATCCGTGCCGTGGCCTTCGGATTCCGGCGCGAATTTAAAGACCAGAAAACCCGAAACCAGCCCGCCCATTGCAGGCAGCAAAAGCAGTATCCAGCGGTTGAAAGGGGTTTGCGAAGGGGTAAAACCCGATACTTCGCCAGCAGGAACAGGGGGCCGCCAGCCTGCCATGCCATCCAGAAAAAAGCGTACCCCTGCATGACACAGAAAGTCAAAGATCAAGGCCCCGGCGCCTGCTGCCAGGCCGATGACCACAAAATAAAAAGACCACTTCAGGTAATAGGGGCCAAGGCTCCCCCAAAAGAGGCTTCTGGCAGGTTTTTTTGGCTTTTGGCGTGACAAAACAAACCTTAAGTAAAAAATGGATGGTTTTTTGTGCTCCTTGCCCAGCCATGTTTTGGGCATGGCTTTCAGGGCGGCTGCGCCGCCGCTCTTTCAGCGGCTTCCTTCAAGCATCTTATATCAATAATGTCAAGCAATTATATTCTGTCTGGCTGTTAGGCGCCCTTGCCAAGGCTTTTCTCTATGCCACTCTGCTTATTGCCTTATCAAAAGCGGGTCGTTTGGGCGCATAGTGACCCTGTGGCGCAAATTGTATCTTTTTTGTCCCATAAATTTTTATTTACAATTAAATAAAGTTGTTATAATAAAAGTATTAAAATATGCGGGACTAAAAT
>JASEHB010000708.1 GCA_030018745.1 Desulfatibacillaceae bacterium
AGGTTTTCCTGGGCCTCGGACTTGGGGGGCAGGAAATTTTCCAGAACCTTGTATTCGTCCGTTCCCGTCTGGCAGATTGAATCAAGCTTCATCCTTAAATTCCAGCAGAGAACCATGAACTCGGAAACCATGCCGCCCATGGAGTGGCCCATAAGGATGTTGGGCTTGCCCTTGCTGCGCCTGTGGATGAAGCGCACAACCGTGGACAGGTCATAATCAATGAGCGTGTCCACCGTGTAGAGGGGGTCGAACTTGCCTTCATTTACCCCCATGCCGCGCGGGTCGAAAAGATAGGTCCAGTAGCCCAGATCCGCCAGATCCTTTGCAATGGAGTACTGGTTGTTGATGTTGAAACAGTTGGAATTGTTGGCAAAACCTGGTACAAGCACAACAGCGGGCCGGTCATCCCCGCTTGTAACCTCCTCCACGGCCACAAGCCTGCGAAAGCCTATTTCCTTGCCCTCGCTGGTGTAATCCCGGTAAAAGACGATTTCGTAATCGCCCCTGCCGTTTGCCTCCCGCTCCTCAATCTCGCTCTCAAAATAGGCAGGAAGCCGCATCTTTTGAAGGGATTCCCTTAAAATCCGCCTCCTTCTGGCATCTTCAAGAATAGTTTCAAAATACTGATCCGGAATGCGGAAGCGGTTTTTTGTGAGCTGGTGAAGCTGGGTTTTGGTGAGGATGATGACATTTTCCGTGAGCTTTATGGAGCCTTTTTCAAGCTCTTCAAGCAGGGCCAGCTTTATTTCAAGCCGGGGAATGCGGTTGCCGGTGGCCCTATAAAACATATGATAAAGGGTAACAGCCAGCTTGGCTGCTGCGCTTATCTGAATCTCCTCCTGGGTCTTTATGAGATCCCTGGAGACAGGCAGCCCCAGACGGAGCTGGCCCTGGGTGATCATGGAATAATAATCATAGGAAAAATTTACCATCCGGCATGGAATATCATTCAACACAAGCCGTTCCAGCCTTTTGCCCAGGCCTTTGCCGCCGCTTTTTCTACGCATTCCTCATACCTCGTAACAGCCCAAGAAAGGCCCAATAAAAAACAGGCTTTCAGACCTTGTTTTTTTGTCTGCCTGTGGGGTTTGCCCGGCCCCGTGTCCACCCTTTTGTATAGCAGAGGCTTTTGCAAAAAGGCAATTGCTTTGTAAAAAAAGCTACAATTATCTCTGCGTGCCCGACCCTGGGATTGGCAAAAACTGTGCAGAAAAGGTCTGC
>JASEHB010000700.1 GCA_030018745.1 Desulfatibacillaceae bacterium
CCACCCATCCCCCGCACTCTGATCCGGAATGTACGAACCGCGCCCCGGCTTTGTCCGAGGCGCGCGTTCGTGCTTTTTTTTTGAGCTGCAGCACCCTGACTGTAAAAAATGCCTTTACCGCAAATTCAGCAAAAGCAAGGCAGGGAGAGGCCCTTTGAATGCCCTCTCCCCTCTTGGGTTTTGCAGCCAATCGCAGAAGCTATTTTTGAGATGTGCTCTGATACAGGGTTGAAACCAGGTCGCCGGATAAAGCGGCAGCGGCGATTATTTCCATGGCCGATCCCTGGCAGCGCAGAATTGCCTCCACCAGATTTTCGTCATTTGCCATTGAGCGGGCAAGATTTTGGTCATCAAGCTTTTTGGGAAGATATGCCCCCAAAATCTGCCTTATGGCCTCCCTTTTACTGTCCACAGATCCCCAGCCGAAAAGAAGCACCTCTGCAAGGCCGTCTTCAGGGTTGAAGAAGCGCACAAGCATATCATCATCATTGACAAGCTCTGCAATGAATTCCTGGTCGCAGATGAATTCATTGAGGCGTGTGCGGAAAACCGTGCGGACCTTTTCATCATCATTTAAAATGCTCTCGCAAATCTCCCTGTCCACAGAGTTCAACCCTGCCTCGATGTATTTTGGCTTTGCAACCATTTTGCGCAGGTTTTTAAAGGTGTCATACAGGGTGTATTTGCCCATGAAATTGATCAGCCATACTGGTATGCGGCCTGCCATGTCAATTCTGTAAGTGTAGATGATTCCTGTCTTGTAGCGGTCAAGATATTCAAACACATAGGTTCCCGACAAATCGGTCACGCGAACCCTGCCATCGCGGGGCTGGCACTTGGGGTCATCGAATGTGGAAATGCCCACGATGGCCCGGCCTGCATCAAGGTCATAGTGTGTTTCGGTTCTTACAAGGATTTCCCTGTCTGTCACGGGCCAGGGCAGGCCAAGGGCTATGTAGAGGTCCAGCTTGTTGCGGTGGTGCATTTTCATAAGCTCGGATTCGGTGCAATAGGCCTGCCACTCCACATTGGCAGGCACATCCCTCAACACCTCGCCGATGTTCTCCAGGGTGGCGGCAATGGTGGTTACAGCCCTTATCTCCTTGATGGGCGAGCCTTCGACCTCGCGCATATAGGCCTTTATGCCGTCCCTGTCCATCACAAGCGTCCACCCCTCATCATAAGACAGGGCAGCAGGGGCAGGCAGAAAAAAAACAAGGGCCAGAATTAAAAATAAAGCTCTTTTCATCTTCACCTCGCAGATTGCAAAAAATTCCC
>JASEHB010000692.1 GCA_030018745.1 Desulfatibacillaceae bacterium
CAAAATGCTTTCCGGTCTGGGGCACAAGCTGCCCTGCTGCCTGGGCAAGCTCATCCACATTGGGGTTTCTGAAACTTGTGGAAAAGCTGCCAAAGAGCATGGCATTGGCGGCAAAATCCCAGGTGAGGCCGGCTTCGTAAGCATTGTGGGAGACGCTTTTTTTGGAAAGCGGCCCGCCCACCCACACTCTGGATGCTCCAAACTGTGCAAGCCTGTCTGTTCTGGATGTGGTTTCGTTGATTGCATGGCGAAAGCCTGCGGAAAGGGCCAGGGAATCGGAAATGCTAAAGCGGTTGTGGGCAAAAAGGCCCCAGGCCGTTACCTGGCTGTTTTCCCGGCTGGCGGCAGACTGCTGCTCGCGCACATAGTCTGTAAAAAACCTGTCTCCGCCGAGCACAAGGCGGTTTTCGCGGCCAAACACCTCTTTTGTAACCGACCAGCGCAAATCCAGGTTGTTGCTGGCCTCGTCAATGGCATCCGTCTGCCTTTCCCGCGGCAGCAGCGGTGTATAGCCAAGCACAAAACTGTTTTCCCTCCAGCGCCAGTCCCGCAGGGCAATCAGGCTTCCCCATTTGCCCAGATCCAGGTCAAAGCCAAGCCTTGCCCGCTTTTCGCTTGTCTGCCCGCCATCATCCGGGTACTGGGTGGTGCGCCGTAAGGTTTTTGATTTTGCATCCTCAATGCCCAAAGGGCCTGGCAGTCCGTATTCATCCTCGTTAAAGGATGTTCCAGCCACAAGGCTCATGCGTTCAAAAAGAAGGTAATCAAGCTTTAAGGAAGCGTTTTTTGCATTAAGAAAAGAGTTGTCGCGAAAGCCGTCTGTCTCTTTAAGACTGGCGTTTGCGCCTATGCCAAGCCCTGCGGCCCGCCCGCCTGCCTGGGCCTTCAAGCCGTATGAATTGTAGCTGCCAACAGAAGCCCCAACGCTGCCGGAGGCCTTTTGCGGAGCCTTTTTGGTGATTATGTTCACCACGCCGCCAACAGCCCCGTCCCCGTAAAGGACGCTGCCTGCCCCGCGCAGTATTTCAATGCGCTCTATGCTGTCTATGGCAATGGCGGAAAAGTCCGGGCCTGCCAGATCCGGCGGGTTTATGCGAAAACCGTCCACAAGCACAAGCACGGTGGCAGCCGAACTGTCGCCCATGCCCCTTATGTCCACCCCGGCAAAGCGGTCATTGCCGTAGAAACTGCTTGCAACAACCCCTGCCTCCCTTGCCAGAAGGCCAGCAAGGCTTGTCTCCGGGGCAAGGGCAATGTCAGCCGCTGTTATCACGGATACGCTTTTTGGAAGCCCGGCAATGGCTTCATCCTGACGGGTGGCTGTTACAACCATCTCGTCCATGGTAAGCCGGGAGCCACCAGGGGAATCCTCCCCGGCCAAAAGCAGGCCAGGCGGGGCG
>JASEHB010000736.1 GCA_030018745.1 Desulfatibacillaceae bacterium
CGTCAGATTTATCCAGGGCCTTCTGGGTTGCGTGTATTTCGTCTTCAACGGCAATTTTGCCGGGAATGCCTGCCAGCAGGCTTTCCAGCACCCTGCCCTTGCCGGTTTCCGTAACATCCTGGGGCAGATATCCTATGCGAAGGCCCTTTGCCCTGATTATATCCCCGCTTTGGGGAGCCATCTCGCCATAAAGCATACGCATAAGCGAGGTCTTGCCAGAGCCGTTGCGGCCTACAAAACCTATCCTGTCGCGCTCTTCCACCTGAAAGCTCAAAGAGTCGAAAATGGCGCGCTCCCCAAAGAACAGGGAGATATTCTGGGCCGTGAGAAGGCTCATGGGGCGTATCCTTGAAAAAAAAGCCCTTGCTGTTAAAGGCAGCACAAGGCATTGAAACAGCAGGATATTTTTATAACAACCAGCCGTATAAAAACCCGGCAGGCCGATTAAGATAAGGCAAGCCGGGCTGAAATGTCAATTTGCGCGGGGGCAAAAAATGCAACTGGCAGGGTTAAAACCAGAAAGAGGCAACTCCTGCAGCAACAACCGGAATGGTGAAATTATCGTTTATGCGCTGGCTGAAAAGCTCTGTTGCAGCACCCGCAGCAGAAACGGTGACTGCCGCAAGGGCCATCTTCAAAAGCGCCATCTGTGGCTCGGCAAAACCCAGGTAAACCAGGCAAATCGTAAATGCCGCCACAAAAAAGGCAGCCGTGCCTGCAACGCTTTTTTCCTGCCAGAGCTTTTTTCTGCCCCAGCGCCTGCCTGCAAGCGAGGCAACCGGATCTCCAAAGGCAAGCACCAGCAGACCCATGCAAAGGGCTGTCTTGGGAGTGACCGCCGTCATCAGGGTAAGGGCAGCAAGATAATATGTGGACGCATTGACACGATAGCGCTCATGGGGCCGCACAATTATTCCAAAAATGCTGTCCACCAGAAAATCGTTGAACCGCTCTGAAAAACGCCTTGAAATCTCAAGGCCGACAAAAACCGCCAGAGTCGCCC
>JASEHB010000729.1 GCA_030018745.1 Desulfatibacillaceae bacterium
GTGAATTATCGGGTTAAGTTGCGGCATTTGCCACAAGGTTTGACAATAAGGCATTTAAGACGCATACTTACGCAGCACATCAGGGCATGTTCCGGTAAATCTTTGCCCGCAGAGGCTGCATCCGGCAGTCCATGTTTTTTTTCAAGAAAGGTCTTGGCCCCATGAAAACTTCAGCAAAAAGAGCAAATCCGGCAGTCATCGTTTTTGCGGCAGTTGTCCTTGCAGGGATGGCGCTTTTCTCCTCCCCCGCCCTGGCGGAAGAACCCCTTTTGCTTGTTACCAGCGGCTTTGTTGTGGAGCGCAACCTTGTGGACGGTAAAATGGTGGAGGAGCTTGTCCCCCTGCCCGAAAACATAAGCTCCATGACAATAATCCAATACGAGATAATCGGCACAAACCAGTCGGACAAGGCCCTTAAAAATATCGACATTGTAGGGGCAATCCCCACCGGCACCCTGTACGAGAACAACACGGCCAGCAGTGATACGGATTCAAGCATCCTTTTTTCCTTTGACAACAGGCAGACATTTGCCCCTGCGCCGCTTACCAGAACCGTTGTTGCAGAGGACGGCACACAAAAAGTCGTGCCCGTTTCTTCAGATGAATACACGGACATAAAGTTTGTGGTAACGGAGCTTCCCGCAGGCGAAGCCTTTAAGATAACCTACCGGGTGATGCTGCAGTAGCTTTTGCAACCCTCCACAAATAAAGGCCCCTGATGCACCGGGTGTGCAAAAGCTCATGAACAGCTTTCCTGATATGCGGACCATTGCCCTGGCTTACAGCGTTGTGCTTGTAAGCCTTTCCATTGCAATGGCCTATGTGGCGGCCACCCGGCCACGGTATCCGGGCTTTCTTGCCTGGACATACGCCACAGCCTTGTGCGCCTTTGGACTTATTCTCATCGGCGCACGGGGCCTGTTGCCCGATCTTGTTTCCGTTGTGGCTGCCAATATGATGGTGTGGATAGGCCTGGCTTTCATCTGCCGGGGCCTCAACCAGTTTGCAGGGGCCAAAAACAACGGCTGGCTGGATTTCACACCTATGGTGCTGGCCCTGCCCGTATTCATTTATTACACATTTTTCTTTA
>JASEHB010000719.1 GCA_030018745.1 Desulfatibacillaceae bacterium
CACCACAGGCACCTATGTGCAGCATGTTGGCTCTCTGCAAGTATTCATCGAGCCTCAAGGCGCACGGGATGCTGGCGCGCAGTGGCGCGTTAACGGCGGGGCCTGGCAGAACCCGGGCGCTGTTGTGCCAAATCTGCCTGTGGGCGATTATGCAATTGATTTCAAAACGGTTTACGGATGGGACACCCCTGCTGCCGATACTGTCACGGTTTTGAAAGACCAGACCGGCGACACCACAGGCACCTATGTGCAGCAGACAGGCTGGTTGCGCGTTACCCTTGAGCCGGAAGCCGCGGTTCTGGACGGAGCCTTGTGGGGATTTGTTGATGAGCCGATTCCCGCCCGCAGCAGCGGAGATTCTGTTCTTAAATTCGTGGATACCTACGGCATCCACTTCAACGACATAGCCGGATGGGAAACCCCCGGCGTGCAGGTGGTTGATGTGCTCAATAATGTAACGGTTGACGCTTTCGCCCGTTACCTGCCCAAGCCCGTGCTGGTCTCTCCTGCTGACGGGGCTGTTGATGTGGCTGTGAAACCCACCCTCCGGTCTGCTGAAGTTGGGCCTGCCCTTCTGCCGCCGGGCTTTGTCCATAACAGAAGCCGCTGGCAGATAAGCAAGACCCCCGCCTTTGCCAAAAGCGACCTTGTTCTGGACTTCACGGACACCCAGCTTACAGACTTTTTCGTGGACTGGCTGGCGCTTGCCGCAAACACAACCTACTGGTGGCGGGTGAAATACCTTGACACTGCCGCAGGCCTTGAATCCGGCTGGGCGGACGCCTTCACATTCACAACCCAGGCCGTTGCGCCCATAAAAGGCGATGTTAACGGCGACCGGTTTGTAAACGATGCGGATCTCAAGCTCATCCGCGCTCTTGTGGGCGTGCGCTGCGGCAACCCAAAGTATGTTGCGGCGGCGGACCTGGACGGCAACTGCCGCATTGACTCAATGGACATAACCCTCTGGTACAAGGCTTACAATGACTTTAAGGCAGGAAGGTACTAATACCTGCCTTTAAAGTAAGGTAAGCCTTTTGCACCATGCCTGTTAAAGGGGCCGCGTCTTTGAATTCAAGGCGCGGCCCTTTTTTTTGCGGAAATTACGGCATGGGAAGGCTGGCAGTCCAA
>JASEHB010000694.1 GCA_030018745.1 Desulfatibacillaceae bacterium
TAAGCAGGCTTGCAGCCCACCCTAAAGATATGCTCACCCCGAAAAGGGGCAGCAGTATAAACCCGGCAAGCAGAACCCCGCTCACGCTGCCTGCAATGTTCCAGGCGTAAAGGCGGCCAACCTCGCTGCCAATGGCCTTTGTCTCGCGGGCCAAAGCAAGCAGGGCTGCCGGAAAAATGCCCCCTAAAATAAGCACAGGCACAAAAAGAAGGGCTGCTGCAATTGCAAGCTGCAACTGCAAAAGGGAAAAGGCCCCTGCCCCGGATCTTATGGGTGAATGCAGGCCCACGGCCCATGCTGGCAGAAAGGAAAATACATAGCCGGTTGCAATTATTGCCACAGCCCCGCCCATAAGCAGAGCCTGCAACACGGCCCCTGTTGACTGGTGCTTTTTGTGGCAGGCCCATGTTACAAAAAGCGCGCCAAGGGCAAGCCCGGCCAGAAAAACCCCAAGCACAACCGTGAAGGAATATACCGAGGCCCCAAGCACAAGGGTTGCCACCCGCGTCCACACCACCTGGCATATCATGGCCGCAGCCCCGGCCAGGGCAATGCCAATTCCTCCCAAAAGCAGCCGTGGGTCTGCTTTATCAACAGGGGCATCCTTGACCGGCCCGGTTTTTTTCGGGGCGGCAATTTCTCTGGCTGGTGCAATGCGGCTTCCTGCAACAAGGCAGAACACGGCGATGAAAAGGTTGGCAGATGCAGCAATAAGAAGGCTTTTTTGCATTCCCACCTGGGGAAGAAGCCAAAAGCCGCCAAAAGCCACCCCAATAGTCGCCCCAAATGTGTTCCAGGAATACAGGGATGAGGCCCTGTAAGAACCCTGGCCCGCCCTTTGCTCCATCCAGGTGGAAAGAACAGGCAGGGTTGCGCCCATGAGAAGTGTCGGGGGCGCAAGCAGCGCAACAGCAGCAAAAAAGCGCAACAGGGTGAGCAACCCAAAGCTGCCATGCACAAGGGGGCCTGCTGCGTTCAGCAGGGTGGAAAGCGCCCAGGCAATTGTCCAGGGCGAAAGGGCAACAAAGGCGGTAAGCGTAAGCTCTATGGCCCCGTAGGCTGCAAGGGGCCTTTTGAGCCTGGCGCTTATTTTGCCGCCTACCAAAGCCCCTGCTGCCAGCCCCCCCAAAAAAACGGCCACCACAGTGGCCACCCCCAGGGTTGTGGAGCCAAATTCCAAACTGAATATGCGCACCCACACAAGCTGGTAAATTAAGGAGCAGGCCCCGGAAACAACAAAAAGAAAGTAAACAAAGGTCTCAAGAAACCGTTTTTGTGATTCCATAAACAGTCCTTATCGGCAAAGGCTGGATAATATCCCGGAAGAACACATTATCTGGTGCATGAAGGAAATCGTTTTCCACTTTAGCAGAAAAAGCCCAGGCATTA
>JASEHB010000731.1 GCA_030018745.1 Desulfatibacillaceae bacterium
CCTCCACCCTTTGGCTCAAGACATTCTGCAGGGCGTTAACCAGCTTTTCCCGGATGGCGCTCTCCCTGTTCCAGTTGTACCAGAGGCAGGCCCTGCCCACCATGCGCACGCTGCCTGCGCCGTTTTCGGAAAGGACTGTGTCGTGCTGGCCAAGAATTGCTGGATCAAACCACTCCCGCCATCCTGGGCTTTGTTTGGCTATGGGGCTGGCCGGGTCCATGAGGCCCTTCAAGCGATCCCTGCCGTCCGGAGGAATAACGGCCTTTATTATTTCAAGCATTTCCCAGGATTTGTTGCCGTCCTGGTTTGGGGGCCAGACAACAACCTGTGGCTCATCGTTCTTGTGGGTGGAAATCTGTATGAATCGGAAAATGGGAAGCCCCGGAGTGCCAAGCTCTTCATAAACCAGGGTGCGCAGGAAGGAAGCAACCTGGCCGCCAAAGGTGCCAAGCCCTATCACAACTGTTGGTATCATCTGTGTCATCTGACTCATAAATTTTCCTCCAAATTCTGCTGGAATTGTTTTGGTCGGATATATAAAAGGTTGAAATCCTTTAATCTTTTATCAGTAGCGAATCTGCTTGCTGCCCAAAACAAGGTTCAGGCAAAGCCCAAGGTTTATAAGGGCCATGATGAGCAGAGGCGCGGAAAAGGCCAGCATCCGGTACCAGGGTTCGGGGATTGTGGCCATTGCCTGGAGGGAAAAGGCCGCCACTATGGCGGAAATGAAAAAATGCACCCCAAAAAACACAATCCAGCAGTTGAACGCCCCCTTCAGGGGATTGAATGCGCCAGGCCTCCTTAAAACAACCTGGGCCACAACCAGCGCAAGCAAAAACAGCCCTAAATATGCAAGCATGAGTGCAAGAAACTGGCTGAAATATGGCGACCCGAAATATTCACGCATGATTTTCCCTCCCCGTTTTGAAGTTAAAAACCCCAGCAACATTATTATTGTTCAAAAAGCCCATTGCCTTAAAAGGGTGACAGCCCAATTTTAATCTGGATGCAAAGCTTTTGCAGGCATGGCGGCCATAGGCCAGCTTTGCCCCTCCCCCCATTCAGCATCCTGGCC
>JASEHB010000714.1 GCA_030018745.1 Desulfatibacillaceae bacterium
ACCAAAGATTCGTCAGCGCTCTCATCCTGCTTTATTTGAACGGGCTTTTTTATTTTTTTTATCAGTGCGCTGATAAGCCCGTGGAGAAAGTAAACCGTGCCCATTAAAAACAGGCCTATTTCCGGCTCCACGGCAATAAGCGCCAGCAGGATTATCATGGCAGCCAGAAGATTGAAGCTCTTTTTCTGGGCAACCTCCGGCTTTTTGAAGCTGGCGTAAGGTATATTGCTTATCATAAGAAAGCTCAACCCATAAACCATTATGAGCATTATGATTGGATAGGGCGGCGGGGTAACGGCATCGGCCCATCCCAGCCTGTAAAATAAAAGGATTGTCACAGCGCACAGGCCCGCCCCTCCGGGAATGGGAAGGCCCGTAAAATAGGCCGGATCCCCCTGTCCTGCATGAACATTGAAGCGGGCCAAGCGCAGAGCGCCGCAGGCCACAAACACAAAGGCAGCCAGCCAGCCCAGCCTGCCAAATGGCTGAAGCGCCCACAGGTACATCAAAAGCCCTGGGGCAACCCCAAAGGAAACAAGATCGCAAAGGGAATCGTACTGAACGCCGAATGCGCTTGTGCTCTTTGTGGCGCGGGCGACCTTGCCGTCAAGGTTATCAAAAACCCCTGCCAGTATTATGGCCACCGCGCCCTTGTAGAAAAAGCCATTGGTGGCCGCAATGATGGCGTAAAAGCCCGCAAACAGGTTAAGGCTTGTTATGAGGTTGGGTATGACATACACCCGCCGGTGGAGATCCGGCTTTTTAAAGCGCCTGCGCCTGCTCATGGCATGGTTCCGATTACCGAAGATCCACCCCAGACGCGGTCGCCAACCCTGACTGACGGCGTAGCATCCTGGGGCAGGTAGAGATCAACCCTTGAGCCAAAAGCTATCATCCCGAAACGCCCACCTCTGTCAAGGGAGTCGCCGGGGCCTTTTGCGCAAAGTATGCGCCTTGCCACAAGACCGGCAACCTGCACGCAAACAATTTGGCGGCCCTTGTCATCCTCCAGAAAAAGGGCATTGCGCTCATTGTAGCGGGAGGCCTTGTCAAGGCTGGCATTGAGAAAGCGGCCAGGGTAATAGACCACCTTGGAAACCTTGCAGGAGACTGGCGCACGGTTGATGTGAACATTGAAAACAGACATGAATATGCTGATTTTGAGACAAGGGCCATCCACAAAG
>JASEHB010000730.1 GCA_030018745.1 Desulfatibacillaceae bacterium
GCCGCACAACTTCTTAAAAGGATTTCTGGCAAATGCTATTGCTGCACTATGTTGCCAGAGTGCCTAATCCTTTTGGGCCAAAGCGATCCAGCCTTCAATCTCCTCCCGGCGTTTGTGCTTTTTAAACCGCTCGCCCAGCTTTTCCTTTAAGGCAGCAGCCACAACAGCCTGCTCACCAGGTTTTTCAATGCTGCCTATGCGCTGTATGATTGAGCCTATGACCCCGGCATCTGTTGGCCTGGCAACGGAAAGCTCGCGGAGAAGGGTTTCGCATTCCAGAGAATGCAAGGGTGCAGGCGGCGGCTTTTGGGCAGGCCCCGGCGTGCTGCCTGTTACTGATAAAGCAGTCGGTATGGCAGGTTCAAGAAGGGTCTGATCTTCCCTGAATTTATTTTCTTCTTCCATAATGCGCTTGTTTTCGTTTTGATCCAGCTCGCTGATGAGCACCCAGCCAAAGGGGGCATGTTTTTGGGAAGGCCCGGGTTTTGGCTGCTCGGATGTGAGCCACAGGGTTGTGGCGCTATCCCGGTATTCAGGAGGCTCGCCCTTTTTTTTCATTATCTTTATATCGCGGTGGCCGTTTATGGTAACGCATTCCGCGCCGCTGTGGCGGCCAATGCGGAAAAGGCGCTGGCCGTTTTGCGGCCCGTAATCCTGGGGAGTTACGCCGCTGTTTATAATTTCAAGCCTTTCCCTTTTCATCTCCCCGGCAAAAAAGCGCTCAATGCAGTCCCAAAGCGCTTTTCGGGATATGGGGTTTTTTATGCCCGAACCCTGGTCTGTGACAAGGGTGATAGAGCCGACAAAAACTGCCCCCGGCTCAATCACTTCCAAAATTTGGTAAGGCCCCTGGGCTTCGTATTTGCCGGGAACCTTCTTTTTGTTTACAGCGTAGATTATGCGGCTGCTCACCTGCCCGATTGGCATGAAATCTGAAACCTTGACCAGACGCAGAGGGTCGGTTTCAAAACTGCCGCCATCAAGAAGCGCCTTTTCCAGTATTTTTGGATCTTTTATGATTCTTCCTTTTTTGTCTTTTACCTTGTAGCTGGCCTGGGGTACGGTTTTCTTCTGGGCAACAAGGTTAA
>JASEHB010000732.1 GCA_030018745.1 Desulfatibacillaceae bacterium
AGCAGATCATCCCTTTCCTTGCCGGAGAATGTTTCGCCCATGCAGCCAAAGACACAGGCATCCAGGCGCTCCATGATTCTTTGAAGGCTTGCGGCATCTTTGGCATCTGCCCCTGCCTGCACAACAACTGCGCAGGCCTCATCCGGGGTCAGGTTGCCCCCCGGCAGCCCCAGCCGGGCCGACAGATAGGCCAGAAGGGCCTTTTGCAGGGCTTCGGCCTGGGACGGCGGCAAGGAGCCGGCCTGTTTTTGGAAAAGGGAAAGGGCCTTGCGGGAGGCGCTTATTCCAGCCAAAGAGCGGTTGTTGGCAAGACGGCGGGCAATTAAAATAGGGGCCAGAAAAACAAGGGGTGGAAGCAGGATCACAACAAGCACCAGGAAAAGGGATGGCACGGATAAAAGCCCCTGGCGGAAGCGGGGGGCCTCGTTTATGGTCTGGATGTCCTGGGCAAGAAGCTCCACCCTGCGCACAGGGGTTCCGGCCTCACCCGCGCTATCCGGTGCAGGTACTGGCAGGGTATCTGCCGCAGGCTTCACGGCAAGGGTAATGTGCTCAAATTCTGCAAGCTCGTAGGCCCCTGAATCAGGATTTAAAAAGGAAATGGCCTTGGGCTTTATCACAAAGCTGCCAGCCTCCTGGGGAACAAGCGCCCACTCCACAGACTTTACGCCCTGAGTGCCCTCCGTTGTGGGCGTGCGGGAAAACTGCACGGCCCCTGCATAAGAGCGGATTCCATCAAGGGGAGCAAACTCTGGATCAGGCATATGCCTTACAGCGCCGGAGCCGGAAAAACGGATTGACAGGGTAGTGGAATCTCCAACGGAAAGGGTGTCATCGGAAAGGGATGCCTCAAGGGAAAATTTGCCCACAAGGCCGGAAAACCCGGCAGGTCGTCCCTCCTGGGGAAAGTCCTCAATGGTTATGGTAACAGGCTCGGAAAAAAGGGTTCGCATATCCCGCACAACCCCTTGCCGGGTCTGTATCAGCACCGGAACCTCCATGCGGGAGGGGCCAAGCTCATAAACGCCCGGCCTGTCAAAGGTCATGCCCCAAACCGTCTCGGCAATGGTATAA
>JASEHB010000574.1 GCA_030018745.1 Desulfatibacillaceae bacterium
AACATGGAAAGCGCTTGCTGCTTATTTTAAGGGCCTCAAAGAGCCGGAGGTCAAACAGATCGGCAGCCGCAAAATACGGTTTGTGCCCCTTATAAAAGGCAGGCTGGATAATGCCGGGCAGGCCTCCCTGGCCAATGCCGTGGAAACCGATATTGACACAGGAAACAAAATTCCTCTTGAAGTTCTGGAGCATTTTTTGAAAGGGGATGCCCTGCCCCCTGCTTCACAGGCCCTGGGCCAGGCCGGGCAGAGCAGGGTTGTGGAAGATGCCCAGCCCTTTTTGCCTGCTGCACCCTCCACCGCGCCTTCAGGGCAGCAGCCAACGGCCAGCACAAACAGCCCCAACGAAGCAATCTCACACCTTCTTCCCTTGGTGGACTCCCTGCCACAGGATAAACGGGAGCCTGCACGGGCTTTTCTGCAAAACCTTACCCCGGCAGAGCAGGAGCAGGCAGCCCTGCTGATGGATCTTTCCAAAACAAGGGCCGACCAGTTGGAAGAGCAGTTAAAGCTAGCCGCAAACAGCATTGATGAGCTTAATATAAGACTGAACAACTTGCAGATTGAGCAGACAGGGCTGAGGCGGCAGCTTGCAGGGGTTGAATATGAATACAGTTACCTCAAGCAGCAGCTTGGCAACCTGCCGGAAAGCCTGAAGGCCGCGCTTGCCGCAGAAGGAATTCTCATCCCAAAAGATAGGGGAGGCTCTTCACAAGGTTTTTTTGGAAATATCCGCAAAATCCTTTCTGACGGCCATGCCTATATGTCTGTGAGCAGGTGGCATCTGATCATTATTTTGGTTTTGATGCTGGTTTTTGCAGCCCTTCTTTTAATCAAAGGATTAAGGCTGTTAAAATCCCCCCAGAAAATAGCCGGGCCTAAAGCAAATACCTATATAAGCAGAACACTACCCCCAGGCCAGAACGATGACGCAAACGCTCAAAGAAGGGTGAACCAGCAGGGTTTTGAAAACCAAAGAGCCGCTTATGGCAAAGGCCCTGAAGAACCCACAGAAACCATATCCCAAAAACTTGACCAAATCCCTACCGCCCTTGGCAATAAAGAACCAAACGACCCGTCTAATTTAAACGCCGACCCAAATACCAGTCAGGCCTTAACAAAGCTTGAGCAGGAAATTGCAGCGATAAGGCAAAACCATGCAGAAAAAATCGCCCCGCTTTTAAAGGACTTGAACGCCAACATCCAAAACCTCAACAAGGCCGTTGCCAAAGCCCCTCCCAAGCAGAGCCAGGAGTTGAAACAGATTCTTTTGGCCCTTGGCGCCAGCCCCAAAGGCTCCGGCCAGCAGGAGGACACAAAAGCCCTTATGGAGGAAATCAACCAGAAGCTCGATGCCCTGAAAACCCAGGAAATCCTGATTCAGCTTGATGAAATTAAGAAACAGACCGTAGAAGCCATCCGCGAATCCTTTGATGAGATTATGAACAAAGTCCCTGACTCGCAAAAGGCAGCCCCAGGTCAACCTGACAATGCCAAATCCAGGCAATTAAGCGGAATGGATATTATAAGGGAAAGATTGGGCTATGACAGATAAGGCGCAGTCCTTCGGCTTTTAAGGCACAGACTCAAAGCTTTTGCTCTGCCGCAGTTGGTTTAAAGGCCGCTTTGCCTTCCAACTTTCAGGCAGGCTGTTTGGGCTGAAACAAAATAAAGGAAAAACAAGATGACGCAATCATCTGCCCCGCCGGACAACACATTGCCAAAGGGAGAGCTTTTTCTCAAACTGCAAAGCGAGAAAACCGCAAATGGCGAGGAAGATAATACACATTACCTGGATGAGAAGCAGAAGTGGCTTGCAGATGCAGGTGTGGAAAAAATTGAGTGGGAGCTTTGGACCCTCGCAGAAGATGCCAGCAAGCTGGTTTTCAGCGTGAAAGTGAAAACAAAGGATGAATACTGGCAGAAAGGGAAGGATGAAAAGCCCTGGAAGGATGTGAATTGTTTTTTAAGCGGCTTGCATCGTGAACAAGATGAAAAGCTTCGTAATATTGTCTTTGCCTTGTTCAGCACCGAAAATTATATAAAATACCCCGTCAATAAAGATATTCACAAGGTAACAACAAAGATAAAAGATAAAA
>JASEHB010000715.1 GCA_030018745.1 Desulfatibacillaceae bacterium
ATCCGGGTTAGGGCGTTGTGGCCGGGGTGGCTCACTTCCCTTATTCTTGTTTATTCCTCCTCCCTTGAGTTATCAACCTGTTGTTGGCCAAGCTCCTGCACGATTATTCTGTGGCCTGCCTCGGCATCCTGCCAGGAGCAATACTGCCCGGCAACAGTTCTTGAGCCGTTTCCTGTAACCAGGGTTTCAAAAACAAGGGGGTTTTCTTTGCCCGGCTCCCTTGCTATGCCGATAAAGCTTGTGCAGACCGCAAACCCGTTAACGCTTTCATGGGCAACAGTGTTTTGGCTTGAAAGTATGAACTGCGCCCAGGTTTTGGCATCTGTTGCCTCTGGAAGCCTGTTTTTCAAAATGTAGAACACCATTGAAAAGCCCTCCGAGCATAATCAAAGAAAGATATCAATTAAAACCGGCCCAAAGATTTTGAATTTTTTCCTCCGCAAGGCTGGAGTTGCAGGAAGAATAAATCAGGGCTGTGTCAGATTCGGTCACAGGGAGAAAACAATGCAGGGCAGGGTGCAATAGGAATCCGCCTTGCAGGATAAGCTCCTTGAGCTTTGACTCAAATCGCACAAAACATACTGATATTCATTGACAAAATCCTAATATCCGCATATTCTTGTCCCAATTGCCATCCAGCATAAGCTTTTTCCTTTCAAAGAAAGCCTTTAAACCAACAGCCAAGCAAATTCTGCCCAAAGGGGGATACCATGCCTGAAAGACTTAAAATTGCCATAAACACCGGCGGCGGAGATGCGCCGGGCCTTAACGCCGTAATAGAGGCTGTTGTGATGAGCGCGCAGAACCGCAACTGGGATGTTTACGGCATACGGCAGGGCTACCAGGGGCTTATCAATACGGATGAAATTATCCGGCTCACCCCTGAAAAGGTAAGGGGCATTTCATCGCTGGGCGGAACCATGCTTGGCACAACCAACAAGGGCAACCCCTTCAAAATGGCTGTGGAAAATTCTTCCGGAGAAATCGAGTACCGGGATATTTCCGACAAGGTGGTAAAGAACTTCAACCGGCTTGGCTTTGACTGTCTGGTTGCTGTTGGTGGCGATGGCAGCCTTGAGATAGCCTACAACTTTTTCAAAAAAGGGATTCCGGTAATCGGGGTACCCAAAACCATAGACAATGACCTGGGCGGCACGGTTATAAC
>JASEHB010000735.1 GCA_030018745.1 Desulfatibacillaceae bacterium
GCAGAAGCATTGCCTCGCAAACAACATTTATGCGCGGTATGGCGCACACATCGTGGCGGCCCGTAACAGAAAGAGTTGTCGGCCCGTTATCCACAGTAACCGTTTTCTGCTGTATGGATATGGATGGAATGGGCTTTACTGCCACGCGGGCAACAATGTCCTGGCCGCTTGAAATGCCTGCCAGTATGCCGCCTGAATTGTTGGATGAAAAACCTTCCGGCGTGATGGGGTCGTTGTTTATGGAGCCGGTCAGCCGGGCTGCGCCAAAGCCTGCGCCTATCTCCACACCCTTTACCGCGCCTATGCCCATGAGTGCGTAAGCTATTTTTGCATCCAGCTTGTCAAAAACAGGCTCGCCCAGGCCCGGAGGAACCCCTGTGGCAACCACCTCCACAATTCCTCCTATGGAATCGCCCAGCTTTTTCACCTCCTCCACCCTTTGGGCAATGCGCCCGGCAGCCTTTTGGTCAGGGCAGGCAAAGGGGTTTTGGTCAACCTGGGCCATATCGCAGGTTTTTGCCGCAATTCCGCCCATTTCAACAGTGTATGAGAATACCCGGATATTGAAGCGCGCAAGAAGCTGTTTTGCCACCCCTGCTGCTGCCACCCTGGCAGCGGTTTCCCTGGCTGAAGCCCTGCCGCCCCCGCGCCAGTCGCGGACGCCGTATTTTTTTGAGTATGAATAATCCCCGTGACCGGGCCGGTAAAGCTGCGAAAAAGCCTCGTAACTACTTGATTTTGCATCCTTGTTGGGTATTAAAAGGCTGATGGGCGTGCCTGTGGTAAGCCCTTCAAAAATGCCGGAAAGAATTTGCACCGTATCAGTTTCCGCCCTTTTTGTGGAAGCTGGCCCTTTGCCGGGTCTGCGCCTGTCCAGTAAGGCCTGGATGTCGGCTTCTGCAAGGGCCATTCCCGGCGGGCAGCCGTCAATCACCGCGCCCACAGCCTTTCCGTGGGATTCGCCCCAGGTCATGACCTTAAAAAAACTGCCAAAAACATTTCCCGGCATAGAAACTCCTCTCAACAGCGCGGC
>JASEHB010000695.1 GCA_030018745.1 Desulfatibacillaceae bacterium
CCACGGCTTCCTGGGGCCGCCCCTCTATTGAAACTTTGCAAGGCCCCTTATTATCTCCTCCAGCAACGCCCTCGAATAAACCTTGTCTGCAAGCTCGTACCAGACAGGCCTTGTTCTGTCCTTTAGAATCTGCACTTCCTCCGGGTCCATTACCACTTCCCGAAGCCCGTAGGCCCAAAGGGCCTTGAGAGCGCGGTCGTTGTCCTCCCGCACAGCCTGGCAGTAGCGCTCTGTCATGGAGTCGCGCAGGGAGTAAAAGGCCTTCTGGTGGTCCGGCGAAAGTTTTGCAAAGGATGACTGGTTGATAACTATGGCGCTGGGCGCATAGCGGAGTCTGATTGGGTTTATGTAGCGGATTGCGGCCTGAAGCTGCGCCCCTATGGCCCACATGGCAGGGCCTATGGCAGCGTCCACAACACCCTCGCGCACGGCAGAGGAAAGTTCGGGCACCTCCACGGCAACGGATTGCGCGCCAAGCGCCTTCAGCGTCGCCTCCTCCACAACCCCCATCCAGGAGAGGAATTTTGTTCTTTCAAACTGCTCAATCCTGTTCAAAGGAAGTGTGCGGGAGATTATCTGGTCAAAATCCTGATCCGCCCACATGAGCAGCTTGAGGTCCTTGGCGGCAAAAAGCTCTTCAAAGCGGAAAAACAATTTTTCGCGGATAAAATCCACCTGCTCATAGTTTTCAAAAAGAAAAGGCAGGGTGAGAACGCCCATCTCCGGCACAAGGGCAATGGCCCCTTGGGCCGTAAAACCGGCGCCGTCCAGGGTGCCTTTTGCCATGCGCTCAATAACCCGGAAGTCATCCCCAAGAATGCCGCCCCAGAAAACCTTTATGGAAACCCCGCCGCTGGTGGCCTCATCCACAACGGGCAGCACAAGCTCGCGGATGTGCTTGCCCCAGCCCACATTGTCGGCAGCCATGGTGGCCATGCGCCATTGGACCTTGTCGGGTGCCTGGGATGAGGCAGAGGCATTGCCAGGCAGCCCTGTTATAAAAAGCGCAAAAAAAACCAGGCAGGCCAGCCGGGCAGATTGGCCTGCAAAGGCGCAGGATACAAGCTTCTTCATGTTTTTATTGGCCATGAGCAAATTTTCCTTGGCAGACAAATCGTAAATTTGACCTTGGCGCCCTCCCCCAAACAGCCCTGCTTTGCGCCAAAGCTTGCAGCAAACTCTTAAATCTGCTGGATTATCAGATTATCACACATGGGCCAAAACACAAAACCACTTTTAAGGGGCAGCCTTTTTAAAAGGCGATTTTTTAAGCCTCGCCTTTTAAAGCCTGCTCAACAAAAGCAGCTGTGATGGCGCTTGTCGCCGCCCTTGCCTTGGGGCTGGCCCATACAAA
>JASEHB010000722.1 GCA_030018745.1 Desulfatibacillaceae bacterium
AAAGCCTATTTTTAAGGGGAAGGCAGGTCGTTTTACGGTATTGTTGGAAAAATTGCTGTCAGCCCTTAACGCACGGTCATGAAAAATAGACGGTAAGGGTGTCTCCCGCAAACTTTGCACGGGCGTTTTTGCTGGCGGCAACATGGCTTGGCAAAAGAATGTGGCGGCGAAAGCTGCCAAGCCGGACAATAAGCTCCGTGCTGTTTCTGGAAACGGCGATATCCGGCTTGTCTGCAAAGGCAAGGCGCATGGAAAGGCGATACTGGCCATCCTCCTTTTTAAGCTCGTAAGCCCTTTGGCTGTGCAGCACGGCAAGGGGGTTTTGCCCCTTGTAAATGGCTTTGCCAAGGGTATCCAAACTTTCTGCTCCAAGCACCTCGCCGGGAAAAAGATCCACCAGAAAAAGAGGCAGGGGGGAAAAGTAGCGCTCTGCAAGGGCGATGTATTTCTTCTGGCTTTTCTGCCAGGAGGCAAAGTATTTGTCCTTCACCTTATCTGGAAGCACCCTGTTTATTACCACGGCGTCAATGTGCATCCTGTATAGAGTGAAATACATGAATGCCCGCTGGGTTTCCTTGAGCACGATTTTTTCCGGGTTGGTCACAAGGCGCACGGTTGTTACGGCAGGGTCCGTCAAAACTTCATCCACGCCTTTCAAGCGCTCAAAAAGGGTTTTTATGGATTCAAAATAGCGGTCATCAGGCAGCGGTACATCCGTCATCTTCTGCACAATGGGCCGGGCAACCTTCATGAGCCTGCGCTCAAGGTTGAAAAACTTTTTCATGTACCATTCCAGGGCTGTTGGCAGGCTGATAAAGCGAACAGCCTCGCCTGTGGGCGCGGAATCAAGAATAATGGTGTCAAAGGCTTTTTCACGAACATAGCGGTTTATCTTCAAAAGCAGGGAAATCTCCTCCATGCCCGGAAGAATGGCAAGCTCCTCGGCCAGAATCTCCTCAATGCCCGTGGCGTTTAGCACCTTTGTTATGTATTGATGAATTTCGCCCCAGTCTGCGGAAAGCTCTGAGCCTATGTCCAGCTCCTGAATCCAGAGATTATCCGCAACAGGTATGGGTTGACCCTTATTTTGGTCCAAAAGTCCCCTGTCCAGGTCAAATATG
>JASEHB010000703.1 GCA_030018745.1 Desulfatibacillaceae bacterium
AAACGGGCGGAAAATCAATTATTGACGGCACTTTTTTCATCAAGGAGAGGCTGCTCCTTTTCCTGCTCAAGAACTTTGCGTATGAGGCGGGAGAGGGCGATAATGTCAAAGGGCTTCTGGATAAAGGCGTCACAGCCCTGGGAAAGCAGTTGTGCTGCTTCTCCGTTGGCGCTGTAGCCTGTGGCCAGAAGAACCCGCACAGTGGGGTTCATCAGCGCAAGCCAGCGGAAGGTTTCCGATCCGTGCATATCGGGCATAACAATGTCTAGAATAACCAGGTCTATTTCTCTTGCCCTTGCGCTGTAAATATCCACTGCCTCGCGCCCCCCGGAAGCCTGAATGACCGTGTAGCCAAGGGCTTCGAGCATCCGGCTTGTGGCCTGGAGAACCATCTGCTCGTCATCCACAAGCAGTATTGTCTCCCTGCCGTACAGGGGCTTTTCGTCCTGTTCCAACGGTATCTCTGCGGCCTTTTCGCAGGCAGGCAGGGTTATAATGAAAGTTGTACCTTGTTCCGGCTCGCTTTCAACATCTATGGCGCCGCCGTGGTTGCTGATTATGCCATAGGCAGAGAAAAGGCCAAGCCCCGTGCCTCGGCTCATGGGCTTTGTGGAGAAAAAAGGCTCAAAAATGCGGGCTTTCACCTCATCGCTCATGCCGTGGCCGGTGTCGGAGACCATTACCCTTACTGCGGGCAGGGCAGGGCTGCCCTGGCAGGCTGATTTGGCCTTTTCAGGCCCGGCGTTGGCGGTGCTCACAGTTAAAGTTCCGCCTCTTGGCATGGCCTGGCCGGCGTTGAGGAACAGATTCATGAAAACCTGCTCCATCTGGCCTGGGTCTGCCTCAACAGTTGCAATATCCGGGGCCAGATTCATGTTAACGGAAACATCCTTGTGTGTGCGGCCAAACATGGCCGCTGTTTCAAGGATAAGGGCGTTTATATCCATGGGCCTGGGCCGGCCAATGCCCTTTCTTGAAAAGGCCAGAAGCCTTCTTGTCATATCCGCGCCCCGGCGCACGCAGCGCTCCATTTCCTTTAGGCGCGGCACAATGGAGTCATCGGGGTTTGCTGAAAGAAGCAAAATGCTGACATTGCCCGAAAGGCCCATGAGCAGGTTATTGAAATCGTGAGCCACGCCTCCTGCAAGGGTGCCAACAGCCTCAAGCTTTTGCACCTGGGTCAGCTTTTCCTCAAGACGCTTCTTTTCCTCCTGGGCAAGCCACTTTTGGGTAATATCGCGCGCAAGG
>JASEHB010000717.1 GCA_030018745.1 Desulfatibacillaceae bacterium
CCCCCGCAATATGTTTTTGGTTTTGCAATCAGCTCGTTTTGTTTTGCCTGCCGCCTTTAAAGAAGCAATTTGCCATTTGCCTGCAACCTGATATAAGGGCGCAGCGTAAGCAGTAAGCGGCAATAAATATAAGGAAAGGTTTTTTTTCATGCAGCTTGGCATAATAGGACTGGCGCAAAGCGGAAAGGCCACTTTGTTTGAGGCGCTCACCGGCGGAGCTGGGCAGGAGAAGAAGGGCGAGCAGGTGCTTGCAGTGGTTGATGTGCCCGATGGCCGGGTGGATATTCTTTCGCAGATGTACAAGCCCAAAAAAACCACCCATGCCAAGGTGCAGTACCTTGCTGCGCCCCGCATGGCCGCAGGGGACAGGGCAAAGGCTGCCGAAAGGCTCATGGGCCAGATAAGAAACTGCGATGCCCTAATTCATGTTGTGCGCAACTTTGCTGATGCTGCGGGCCAGGCCCCAAAACCGGCGGCAGATTTTGCCCAGCTTGATGAGGAGCTTATATTTGCAGACCTTTTGGTGGCGGAAAAAAAAATAGAGCGCTACGAAGCAGACGCCAAGCGCGGCAAGAAGCCCGATCTGGAGGAGAAGGAGCTTTTGGAGCAGTGCCTGGCGATGCTGAACAGCTCCGTGCCCCTGCGCCGGAACCCGCAAATCGCCCAGGCCAAGGCATTGCGGGGCTTTGCCTTTCTTTCGGCAAAGCCTTTGCTTGTGGTTTTCAACAACGAGGATGAAGACCCGAATCTGCCCCAGGGCCTTGAAATTTGCAGCGTTGACCCCTGCATGGCTGTTCGCGCAAGGCTTGAGCAGGAGCTTGGCCGCATGGCCCCTGATGAGGCCGGGGCTTTTCTGGAAGAGTTCGGCGTGGACGAGCCTGCCAGGGACAAGATGATAGCAGCCTCTTACAAGCTGCTTGGGCTTATATCCTTTTTCACTGTGGGCGAAGACGAGGTGAGGGCCTGGACAATTAAACAGGATACCCCGGCGCAGCAGGCGGCAGGGGCCATTCACACGGACCTGGAAAAGGGCTTTATCCGCGCCGAGGTGGTTTCCTATGACGACCTTGTTGCAGCCGGTAACATAAACGAGGCCCGCAGGCAGGGAACCCTGCGTCTTGAAGGAAAGACCTACCCGGTAAAGGACGGGGACATTGTC
>JASEHB010000725.1 GCA_030018745.1 Desulfatibacillaceae bacterium
CTTATTTATGGCTTCCATCAAAAAGGCTTTTTGGGCGGGGTTTAGCACTGTAACCGGCCGCAGGCTGCGCAGGGTATGGATGGCCTTTTGGCCATTCAGCCCCTGGTTTTTTGCAAGCCAGGCAGCCAGCACCATGCCTGTGCGGCCCCGGCCCTCAAGGCAGTGAACAGCCGGGGATATATTTTGCCCAAGCCAGGAATCAAGAATGCCAACAGCCTTTTTTAGGGAGGCAAAATCCGTTGGCTCGCCGTCATCCATAGGCACATGGGCATGGGCAAGGCCAGCCTTTTCGTACAGGTGGCAGTAGGGGGCATCCTCGGTTACGCAAAGAATCGCCCCCACTCCTTCTTCCTTAAGGGCGGCCAGGGTAGCCTCCATGCGCGCCAGCCACGGCTCTGCCATTCCGGCCACGGAGAAACCTCCCAGCCAGCCGAATCGCAGGCTGGCCAGCAAATCGTTTTTGGTCAGGACAGAAGGATCAAGATTGCTCATGGAATTCTATTTGCAGCCTGCCGATGGGGGAAGGCTTTTTAAGGCCGAGCAGTCCCCAAGCTCGCAGGCCTTTTTAAAATCCGCGCAGGCAAGCTTGTCCTTGCCCAAATCCATATAGGCCCAGCCCCGGTTGGTGTAGGCCAGGGCATAGCCTGGATCAAGGGTTATGGCCCGGTCAAAATCCTCAATGGCTTTGGAATGGCGGCCAAGCTGGGCAAGAGCCACCCCTCGGCTCAAATAACCCTTCACAAAATAGCGGTCTATTTCAATGCAGCTTGTGAAATCCTTTATGGCATCCCCCACCCTGCCACGGCCCATGTAGGCTATTCCACGGTTGAGCAGGGCGTCGCAGGATTTTTCATCCAGGGCGATGGCCCGGTTAAAATCGGCAATTCCCAGGCTTATGTTGCCCATCACAAGGTGGACTATGCCCCGGTTGATGAAGGCCTCCACATAATCGGGATTAAGCTTTATGGCGCTGTTGTAAGACTCCAGGGCTTCGTCAAGTCGCTGGCTCTGGCGCAGGGCAAGGCCTTTGTTGAAATGGGAGAGGGCGCTGGCAGGGTTTAGCGCAATGGCTTTATCAAAATCTGCAATGGCTTTTTGCTGCTCGCCCA
>JASEHB010000575.1 GCA_030018745.1 Desulfatibacillaceae bacterium
CACAATTCCCCAGATACTCACAATTAAAGAATGAGCCTGCAAAGCAGCCTGACCCGGCCCTTGCCACGGAAACCCAAAAGAGGCGGCTACGCCTTGCAAAAATGGTTTTCTGTTTGGACGGCAGACCATGCCGGGAATTGCAGAGCCTTGGCGGCTACGACTCGCCACGCTGCATGATGTGCGGCCAAAGCCCTTTTGAGCTTCAAGCCTGCCCTGAAGGGCGGTGGATGTTTTACGCGGATGCACAAAATATAAGGAGCTGCCTCAAATGAAAAAAAATCATATCCCTGAAAAACTTCCCCCGCTTTGGTTCTGGGCGCAATGCTCCACGCCTGGATGCCTGGAGCAGCCCGCAACCTTTAAGCCCGGCCTTTGTTATCGCTGTTTGATGAGAGCAAAAAAGGCCAGCGCAGAGGCCAAAGCCAAGCGGGGCAAGGAGTGAACCCCTATGCCCATCAAATCTTATTTGCGGCATACCTAAAACCGGCCCGGCTGTGTAGCTTTTTTGGAGCTTTCCCCGGTTCAAAAAAACGCAGGCAACCTTAAAAAGGAGGTTTTTTAGATGAAAAACAAAGATTTAGACCACTTGAGCGAGTATTCAAGGCGCTGGGCGGAAGGGGTTTTGACCGATTATGAAATCGAAGATGCGCAAAGGCCCCTTGTGGTTTTGGCGGCGCAAACATTGGACAAAATCGCAGAGGCCGAACGCATAATCAATGAGGACGGGGCTTTTTTTACAGACAAGGCCGGAAAGCCCAGAAAACATCCGGCTTTAGACTGCCAGCGAAACGATAAAATTGCTTTTGCCCGGCTTTGCAGGGAGTTGGCTTTATCGGATGAACCCACGGAAGCCCGGCCCCCGCGGATTTAAAGAAGGAGGTTCAAAAAATGCCTTACAAGAAAAGAGTTTCACGGCGGCCCCGGCTGACAGGTTTTTCAGAACTGCATTTGCTTGCCGGATGCTGTTTAGTCGGGCACGGGTGCCAAATTTGCCACGGTAACGGGCGCATTAACCCAGGTCATAGCGCTTGGGAAATCAGGCCAGAAGCGGCGCGGCTTTGGGAACAGCACAAGAAAAGACTTTTAGAAATTTGGCAAGACCCGACCGGGCAGCCTGCCCGGCACGGCTTTTGCGCGGAAAGCCAGAGGGGCAAAGGTAAGGCCGGAAAGCCCTGTTGGGCGGAAACCTACTTTAAGGAGGTTCAAAGCAATGGACAAAAACACAGTTAGGGCGGCTTATCGAAAATGGCAAGAGGCTTACTGGATGAGGCAGCGCGCCATGCTGGATGACCCCATAGCGATGAAAATGCGCGGCCGGTTCATCATGGGCAAAGTGCCCGGAGCAAACCAAACCTGGACGGAACTTTTAGAAACCTTCAAGAACCTGCAAAAAAGGAGCTAACCCCGATGGAAACACAAGCAAACAAAACCTTGGAATTACTGGAAAAACATCCCCTGACCCAGCAGTTGAAGGCCGATGAGGCCGCGGCAACCCTGGCCCGGCGCAAAGCGGCGGCAGCCCGGATTCAGGCCCTTAAAACCGAGAGGGAAGCGACCTTGCCCGGCTTGATTCAGGCGCACAAGCGCGCCCTGGAAGCCCACGAGGCCGCAAAAAAGGCGCTTGGCAGCCTGGAGGCTGATTGCAGGGCGGCTTATATTGCCAAAGTCAACAAGGCTGACCATTATCAGCGCGGCAATGCCAAGGCAACGGATGTTTTGCACAGCACGGCAAGCCCGGAGCTTGATTCCGCGATTGCATGGTTCAGGGAAAAAATTGAAACCATCCGGCACCAAAAGCCAATCAATCAGCAGCGGCTGGACGGGCGGCGAGACCCAGTAAATGACAGACAAGCCCTTTTGACCTTCACAAATGCCGATGCAATCAACAAAGCCCTGGCTTATTGCAGGCAGGCAATTCCGGCTTTGGAAGCCTTGAAAATGGAACCCGATTTTGACGCGGGAAAAATTGAGGCCCTTAAAAAATCGATTCCTGACACAAACGAGTTGAGCGAGGTGCGCCACAGCAAAAAAGATTCCGGCTGGAAACCGCGACCTGTCCCGAATTCTGACCCTGTTGTTGAGCGGCTTTTGAGCCGTTC
>JASEHB010000721.1 GCA_030018745.1 Desulfatibacillaceae bacterium
GGGTATGGAAGCGTCCCCGGTGTTCCTGTCCCCGGTGTTCCAGGAGCGTAGGTTGGGCTGGCCAATCCGGGCATTTGAATTTGCTGGAAGGCCTTGGACTTGTTCCGGATTTGCTCTCCCAACAAAACCGCTGCAATGCCTTTCCTTTTTTCCAAATACAATGGCCCTGTTTTTCCTTGTTTGCCCCAACAAACTGTGATATATAAGCGCCACACTTGTAATGTCTGGTAATATGCGGGCCTTTGCAAAGGGTCCAGGCAGCTCTTAAATTCCGTGAAGGGCAATTTCCGGGTCTGCTGTTTTTGGGGGACGCATTTTAAAGCCTTGAACCATGCCTGCTTGGCGGCCTTTTATAAGGTCCGTCAACAGGCCTCTTTCCCGGCGCAGGTCAGGCTGGCCTGCCCGTAATATGCCACAAGGATTCTTTATGCAGACTTTTAAGGGCTGGATAGACAAGTTCATGGAGCATATTCTTCTGCACTTCCTGCTCCAGGGCGTGCTGGCAATAGGCAGTTTAGGCGGTTTGCTCTACAACCTGTTTTCAGGTCAGGATCTGACCAACTGGATTCTTGTCGCACTGCTGTCTGTTGCGCTTGTGTACCTAACCTTGACACTGCTTTACTTCAGGCGGCTCAATAAGCTCCGGGCGTCTGGCGTGATTTCGCTTAAAGAGGGCATATCGCCTGATAACGGCCCTTCAATATGGCGCAAAGCTCAAAACGACCTCATGTATCTGGGGGTCACGGCCCACTCCATACACAGGCAGCTTATTGATTTCATACAAAAAGACTCCAACGCCTCCCGGCGCTACCGCCTGCTGCTTATCAACCCGAATTCAGAGGCTTTCCGCAGGTTTGTGGGCTATTCCGAAAAGGGAAACCCTGCCGCCTTTGCAGGCCCTGAAGGCATAAATGCAAAAGAGGTCAAGAGCACAGCCAGCGAAATGCTTGCTGCTGTTGACAGGATAATGGGCCTTGTTCAGGAGCGCGGGGAGCAGCTTTCCATAAGCATCCGCTTTTATGATGAGTTTGTTCCCTACTGGCTTTACAGGGTGGATAATGCCAAGTGCTTTGTGGGGGCGCTGAAAAAGTCGGACAGCAACAAAATGGGCGCCCTGGTGCAGA
>JASEHB010000691.1 GCA_030018745.1 Desulfatibacillaceae bacterium
CCCGCCCTTTTACAACTCTCCGGACATTTCCAGCAAAGACGGCACAAAAACAAAGGTCAGCATCTGAAAAATCCGCTGCCGGTAGTAAGCGGAGTTGGGGGCAGTACCCATCATACGGGCAGGATAAAGAGGCGCGCCCGTGAAGCTGTAAACAAGGGTGATGATGGTGTAAAGCCAACTTCGGATGGATTCTTCGGGAGCCTGGCGGGGCATGAAGTTGCCCACTATCTCCCATATTCTGGTGTGGGCTGCGGCCATGTATTCAAAACCGGAGAGTGTTTTGAAGCGCCCGAACTGGGCGACATTGTGCATGAGTATTCCAAGAGCCTCGCCGTGGTCAAAGCAGTAGTCAAGCGCCCTTTTTATATATATTGCAAAGACCTGCTCCACCGGAAGATCGTTAAGGCCCTGGCCCCATTGACGGGCCGCTGCCGTGAAGCTTTCAAAAACATCCCTTGCAACCGCTTCAAAAAGGGATTCCTTGGATGGATAGAAGTGGTGGATGTGGGTGAAGTCAAATTTTCCCACCTTGCCTATCTGCCGGATGCTGGCAGCATTGAACGCATGGGTGGCGAAAACCTTGCGGCCTGCGGCAATTATGCGGGCGCGGGTTTTTTCGCCCTTGGTGATCCTGTTTTCAGACCCCGATGCCTGGGCAGGATTTGGGGCCGGGCCTTCCGGGCCTGTATCCAGGGCCGCAAGGCTGGCTGCGCCCTCCACAAGCAGGTTCAAATCCTTTCCCCGCCCCTGGCCAAGGGCGTCCGCCACCGGGCCGAGCACAAGGGCAAGATTTTCCAGCACCCACTGCTGGTAAGTCTTTTCATTTGAGATTCCAAGCACCTGGGAGTGAAATGCCTGCGCCCCCACAAAGTGCGCCACAGAAAGGATTACGGCAAACAGGAACATATCCGCCTCATCCATACCCGCGCCCCCAAGAATGCGGTCGCAGAGCACCTGGGTTGCCTTTTCCCGCACATGAACCATGCGGCCAAGGCCCGGCAGGGCGTTTTCCACCCCCGGCTCGTTGCCCAGGTTGAGCATGATGGCCTTGAAGGGGTCTGGGTGGGCAAAGGCGTAATTCACAAATGTTTCAAGGGTCTGGCGCGGGATTATGCGGGAGGGATCTTCTTCCAGCGCGGCAATGAACCCGGATGCAACACCAAGAATCTCGGCCTCCAGCAGGCGGGCAACCTCCTCAAAAAGGGCCGCCTTGCTGCCAAAGTAATGGACGATGAGCGGATGCCGGATGCCGGCAATTTCGCTTATGTTGCGCAGGCTGGCCGCGTGAAATGGGTATTCCGTGAACACCTGCCGACTCGCAGACAGTATCTTCTCCTGGGTAAGCTGCCCCTTTGAAGGGCCGTAGCCCTCCTCCTGGCCGGTCCGGAATGCTTGCTGGA
>JASEHB010000698.1 GCA_030018745.1 Desulfatibacillaceae bacterium
GCCTGATGCAGTCCTCCCAACCAAATGCAGTCGGGCGGGCCTAAACCCAACGAACCGCTTTTAATGCAGTTCTCCCAACCATCTAAAAAATAATGAAGTATTCCGCCAAAGTCAAGTATTTTTAACCAGCATCTTTTTGTTGCCTATTCTATCTACAGTCATCTGTGCCTGTCAAGCGCTTTTTCTTATTTACTTACTGATACCCAACAGGCAAAAAAAGTGTTTTTCCTGGGCGGAAATTTGCTGGCAAAAGGATTGCCAGTTCCTTGCCCTGCCCATCTATTTATTGCCCTGCAAAGGGGGGTTTTTGCGCTTCTTTGTTTTTGTTCCCGGCGGGTTTGCAGGCTTAAGGCTGCCTGCTGCCTGGCTCAAGGTAACAAAGTTTATCACCGGAAGCAGAAGTGGGGAAAAGCCGGCCTTGGCTGTGAGATCTGCAAGGTGCTGGCGCACGAATGGCCACAGAATCGCCGGGCAGTTGATGGAGGCAAGCCTTTCCAGGTCGTTTTTTGCCATCGGCTCGTCAAGGGCAAAGCTGCCTGCAAAAACAATGTGGTATTCAAACAGCAGGGAAGGCTCGCCTTTTTCCGTGCGGGACTTTGCTCCCAAAAGCACATTCAGGTGCTTGCCTGCCTTGTCTGTCTGGTGGGCAAGCTCAATGTCAAAATTGCAGGCGACTTCACCAGCGCCATCGGGCATTTTGCCCAAAGCCTGGAGATCTGCCTCAAAGAAGCTCTTCTGGAGCACCACCGAATTTAAAGATATTTTTGGCATAAGCTTTTACGCCTGGGCCTGGATTGAAATGTAATCGTCCGCGCAAACCATTTGGGCTGTCTGGGCGGTCTGCTTCAGTGCCGGAACCCTGCACTTTAAGGACAGCACCTTGGGCGATGAGAATTTGCCGAAGCTCACCTGCTTTTTTGGCTTCATGCGCAGATCCACCTCGCAGCCAAGCACCTCTGCAAACTCAACAATGCGCCCGATGGTGAGGTTGGATCCGTATCGAAGAAGCTTGGTTATGGCTGCGCGGGAAACGCCCATGCGCCGGGCAAGCTCGGCCCTGCTCATGTTCTGGCGCTGCATCTGCTCGGCAATGTCATCAATTATGACAAACTCCAGATATTCCTTTTTGAATTCAAGGGTCTGGGTAATGGCGTCCAAATGGTCGTTGATTTCTTTTTCAAGCTGCTCAAGAGTTTTATTTTCGGACATGTTTAAAATACACCTTTCTCAATCGCTTGGCCCGCTCCAAATCCTGCGGATCGACCTTCTGGCTCTTTTTTATGGCGCCGTGTGTGAGCAGGATGAGCC
>JASEHB010000710.1 GCA_030018745.1 Desulfatibacillaceae bacterium
CCAGAAAATGAACATAGGTCAGCTCCAGGGCGCGGGTATATCCGGGGCCGGGGCGCTTTTGGCCTGCCCCGAATTATCCGTCTTGAGCCTTCCCTTTCTTTTGAACAACAATGAAGAGGTGGATTACCTGCGCACAATGATGTACTCGACCTTTGACTATTATTTTGAACAGCGGGGCTACAAGCTTTTGATGTGGATGGACCAGGATTTTGATCAGCTTTACTCCACAAAATATCCCATGGACACCCTGGAGGACTTCAGGCGCACAAGGTTCCAGAACTGGTACGGCACGGTGGAGGCCGCCACATTGCAGGCCCTTGGCGCACAACCCATTGTAACCAGCGTTTTGGAGGGCCACTCTGGTTTCAAAACCGGCGTCATAGACACCGCCTTTGCCCCTGCCGTCTATTATGCTGGCAGCCAGCTTTTCACTGTCATGAAGTTCGTCAATCCCTTGAAGATACGCTACGCTCCGGCAGTTATAATCATTAACGCAAAGGCATGGAACGAGCTTCCCGAGGAGTACCAGATCAACCTGAACAAAAACCGTGACAGCGTGCAGACACCTTTTTTAAAAGGCATAAGGGACGAAAACAGCCGCGCCCTGGAAGCCATGATACAATATGGCGTGGAGCGCACAGAGTTTTCGCCCGAAACCAGGGCAGAGGCCATAAGGCTCACCCGCCCCGTGTGGGACCAGCTTGCCGGAAAACTCTATCCCAAAAGCCTTCTGGCAGAGGTGTTGCAGCATCTTGAAAGCTTCAGGAAAGGGGAAACCGTGAAAGCGCCCAGGTTTGCCACCACCCGGCCCGCAGTTGTCCGGCCTGCCCCGGCCCCGGTTGCGCCAAGGCCTGCCCCGGCTCCGGTGGCGGCCCCGGCAGAGGTGACGGCCCCGGCTCCTGCTCCAGTGGCGGCCCCTGCCCCGGTCGTGGCAAAGCCTGCCCCGGCCCCTGCAAAGCCTGCCCCTGCCGCGCCTGCGGTCAAGGCCCAGTCGGCGGATTCCACAGCAGGGCTTTCCGCCTGGGAAAAGCGAAAAATACAGGTGAGCATGGTGCAGGAAAAGCTTGCAGCCCAGGGCTATTACAAAGGCAGAATAGACGGCCTTTTCGGGCCTCTTACCCTTGCGGCGATTCTGGGCTACCAGGAGGACAATGGCCTTGTCCAGTCCGGCGCGATTGACAGGAGGCTACTGGAATCACTAGGCCTATAGAAAATAGG
>JASEHB010000572.1 GCA_030018745.1 Desulfatibacillaceae bacterium
ATTGAGGCGTCAACCGCCATTAAACCCCCTGGCGCTGCTATCAGCGGGTTGATGTCAATCTCTGCAATTTCTTCAAACTGCATTCCAAGCTGCGAGAGGGCCACAAGGGTTGAGGCCAGGGCCTTTCTGTCCACAGGCAACAGGCCCCTAAAGCCGTTTAAAAGCTTCTGGTGGGCAAGGCGGTCAATCAGGGCCAGGGCCTCTTTTTCTGCAAGGGGGGCAAGGGCAAAGGCCCTATCATTCAAAACTTCCGCATAAACCCCGCCAAGGCCCACCATAACGCATGGGCCAAACTGGGGGTCGCGCACAAGCCCGGCAATTATCTCCACCCCAGGGGCGCACTGCTTCTGCACAAGAATGTTCTCTGCGCCAGCATTTATAAGCTTGTCAAAGGCCTTTTCAAGGCCCTGGCTGTCTGTGATATTGAGATGCACAAGGCCTTTTTCGGTTTTATGCACCTGGCCGCCAATCATGCCCTTTGCAACAAGGGGAAAGCCCATGGTTTTTGCAGCATCAAGGGCCTGGCCAAGGCTGGCAACAAGCTTTTCCTCAACAACGGGTATTCCTGCCTGGGCAAGTATTTTTTTGGAGATGTGCTCGTCCATAACCCCGGCGGCCCCGGCCAAAAGGCCTTTCAGCTTGCCGGATGGTTCGGGGACAGGCGCCTGCTCCCTGACCACGGATGCCTGCATTTTTCCCCGGTTAAAGGCTGCTGCCATGCACTCCACAGCCCGGTAAAGCTCCCGGTAAACCGGCACGCCCTTTGCCTGAACAGCCTGATGCAGCTTGCGGGCCTCCTCCCTGCCGCCGATGAGCCATACAAAAATCGGCTTTCCGGCTTTTTGGGCAATATCCACAAGCTGCTCCATGTCCGGGCCAAAGCCTGCCCTGCCCACAAAGGCGTGCATGAGAATTGCATCCACATTCTCATCATGGGCAACAGCCTCAAGCGCTGTGGAATAAACAATGGGGCCGCCGTTTTTCTCCACGCCGGGCCAAAGGTCAACAGGGTTGTTGGGGGGCATCCATTCCGGATAGACTGTGGCAAGCTTTGCTATGGTTTTTGGGGCCAGGTCCGCCACTTTCAGGCCGAACTCATCCAAAAAGTCCGCACTCATTATGCCAGCACCACCGCTGTATGTGAGAATGGCTATTCTGCCCGGCTGGTCCGCCTTTATGTCGGGATAAAAGCCAACCGTGCGGGCCAGGTCCATCATCTGCTTGAAATCAACAGCCTCCACAACGCCTGCCTGGGCCAGCGCCCCGGCAATGACAGCCCCGTTTCCGGCCATGCTTGCCGTGTGGGACATGGCGGCCTGGGCGCCCTTTTCGCTTTTTCCGCCTTTTAGAACCACTATGGGCTTGGGGGAGCGGCGGCAAAGCTCCATAAAGCGCCGCCCCTGGGGCAGGGATTCCAGATATGCGGCAACAGCCCCGGTTTTGGGGTCGTCAATCATGTATTCCAGCAGGTCTATCTCGCTCACATCGGCCTTGTTGCCTATGGAGCACACCTTGGAAACACCCATTGTGCCGTGTGTCATGGTATCGGTCAAAAAACCGCCGGAAAGCATTCCGCTCTGCACAATAAGGGAAACATCGCCTTTTATGAGGCCCTCATCCCATATTGTGGGCGATACAAAGCTAAACACATGGCCTGCCTTGGCATCCACAAGGCCCATGCAGTTAGGCCCCCACAGCCGCAGGCCCGTTTCCTTTGCAATGGCGATTATCTCATCCTGAAGCTTTTTGCCCTCCGGGCCTGTTTCGGCAAAACCGGCAGATTCAATCATGGCGCCCTTTATTCCCCGCTTGGCGCATTCCAGCAGAATAGCGGGAACCTTTGGCGCAGGAATAAACACAATGGCCAGATCAACAGGGTCTGGCACATCTGCAACCGAGGGGTAGCAGGTTGTTCCGTCAATCTCGTCATAGCGGGGGTTTATGGGGTAAACCGGGCCGTTAAACCCTTTTTTGAGGTTGTATAAAATGGCATAGCCGCCCTTTAACTTGCGGGTGGCGCCAATCAGAGCAATTCCCTTGGGAGCAAAGAAAAAATCCATAATTGTCAGCTTTTCCCTTAACAGGCCCCAGGTACTGGGCCATCAAG
>JASEHB010000720.1 GCA_030018745.1 Desulfatibacillaceae bacterium
CAGGGGAGGAAACGAGCCGGACCCGGTTCATGCTGCGGTTCTGGTGGAGCTTGCCGGTGCTGACGGCGTTGTGGTGCATCTGCGCGGGGACCGCCGCCACATAAAGGACAGGGATGTTTATCTTATCCGGCAGATTGTGCGTACCAAGATGATTCTGGAAATGGCCCCCACAGACGAGATGCTTGCCATTGCGTGTCAGGTGAAGCCGCACCAGGCCACCCTTGTGCCGGAAAGGCGCATGGAAATAACAACCGAAGGGGGCCTGGATATTGCCGCCAATCGGGAACAGGTTGCTCACGCCATAGAGGCCCTTCACAAGGAGGGCATCCTTGTGAGCCTGTTCATTGACCCGGACGAAAAACAGGTGCGCCTTGCAAGCGAGGTTGGCGCAGATGTGGTGGAGCTTCACACAGGCGCCTATTGCGAGGCAAAAACCCCAAAGGAGAGCAGCCGCCTTTTTGAGCATATAGCCCTTGCAGCCCGCCAGGCCCATTCCCAGGGCCTTGTTGTCCATGCAGGCCACGGCCTGGGCTACAAAACCCTTGAGGCTTTTTTCGATTTTCCCCAAATTGCCGAGTTTTCCATCGGCCACTCCATAATTTCACGGGCTGTTTTTGTGGGCTTGGAAGTTGCGGTTGCCGAAATGCTGGATCTTGTGCACCGGGTGTGAGCCGCAGGGCAAAAAGCAACAGCCGGAAAATATGAAAGGAAGACTGCCGGAGAAAACCTTGTCCAAAAAGGAGGAGCGTAATGGCGGTAAAATGTGCAGAGTGCAATACAAGCACAAAGAGCGGCAGGATATTTTATCAATGCTCTGCCTGCGGCCGCTGGTGGTGCAACATACACGGTTATGAAGGCAAAAAATGCATTTGCGGCAAGGGTTTTCTCAAAAAATAAAAATTGCGCCTCCTTCTTTTTCCTGATTCTTTTTTGCAGCCCCTAAACCTTCATCACCTGTACATACTTTTGTGAAATCTTCTTCCCCAAAGCCAGGATGCCTTGTTTGGCCGCCCCTCACAGGGGGCGTTCTGGTGCGCCGCTACAAGCGGTTTCTGGCGGATGTGATTCTGGATGACGGAAGGGCCGTAACGGCCCACTGCCCCAATTCCGGCAGCATGAAAGGGTGCAG
>JASEHB010000688.1 GCA_030018745.1 Desulfatibacillaceae bacterium
ATAGACATTTAGCGCCTTTTTCCAATAAAACAAACAAAAACGGTTTTTATTCATGAGGTGTGAAGCCTGTTGCGTCATGGCATTAGGCCCCAGAAGCAGCCAGCAGGACTGTTTGCTTGCAAATGAGCTGGTCTTGCAGGAAAAATCCCTGACCCACCTTGAAAGCTGGGATGGCGACTTCCACCTTTTTGCCGTGTGCGACGGGCTTGGGGGCCACGCTGCCGGAGACAAGGCCAGCCGCTTCATAGCCGAGTCCCTTCACGGCGCGCTTGAAGAGCCTTGTCTTGATGCGGACGACCTGCGCCAGCGGCTTTTTGGCATTCAGAAGCAGATGGCTGCCAGCCCGGATGAGGACTCCGGCTCAACAGTTGCCGGAATTGTCATTTACAACAAGCGCCTTTTTGTTTTCAATGCCGGGGATTCACGGGTTTACCGCATCACCAAGTCAAGGGCACAGGTGGTGAGCCATGATCACTCCTTTGTGCAAAGGCTTGTGGACGAAAAGTTCCTCTCCGAGCAGGAGGCCTTTGTGAATCCCTATAAAAACCTTGTGGATTTTGGCCTTGGCGCAATTTTTGCCGACCGCTGGGAAAACGGCACAAAGACCTTTGTGGCAGAGCTGACCGCCAGGAAAAACAGCGTTTTTCTTCTCTGCTCGGACGGGGTCAATGATGTGTTGCACGACAACCAGATATGCCAGGCTCTTTTGCCCGACCCGGTAAGCCAGGCCCCTGCCCTGTTAAGGGAGGTGAACAAGGCGGGCATTCGCGATAACACCAGCTTCATCGTCATCAGGCTTGCGCCATGATACAGGTAATAAGCCAGTGCCTGCCGACATATAAGGTTCGCGACACTTTAGGCGAGGGCATCTACGGAACCGTTTTTTCCATTGATGACGGCCTTAAGGAGCGGGCTGTCAAGGTGGTTCCCCTCATGGTGGAGCGAAGCCTCTCTTACGGCACCCCTTCAGACCTTGACAGCAAAATCTCCCAGGATTTTCATGCTGTCCGCGAATACTACGAAAAGATTCAGGGGCCTGGGGTGCTAAAAGTCCACGATTTTCACCTTGTGGGCAAAAATGTGACAGACACTTCCGCCAGGGCGCATCTTGTAATTCTGATGGAGCTTTGCAGCAGCAACCTGCGCGACATTGTGCTGGATGCAAATGGCGGCCTGCCACCTGCCCAGGCCATGAAAATAACCGCAGAGCTTGCCAGGGTTTTAAGGCGCCTCACAAGCGAATGCAGCGAGACCTTTCTTGTTACGGATCTAAAACCCGCCAACCTGCTCTTTGATTCATCGGGCAGCCTTGTCATTGGCGACCTGGGCGGCTTGAAGCGCCTCTCCTCGGTGTCCTCCACAGCCACGGCCCAGTTCACACCCAACTGGAGCGCGCCGGAAACCATTTTAAAG
>JASEHB010000723.1 GCA_030018745.1 Desulfatibacillaceae bacterium
ATGAGTGAAAGCGTTTACAAGGTCATCGAGCTTATCGGTTCCAGCAAGGAGTCCTGGGAAAAAGCGGCCAAAAACGCCGTGGAAACAGCTTCCAAAAGCCTTAAGGAGCTTCGCATCGCCGAGGTCAAGGAGCTGGACCTGAAGATCGAGGACGGCAAGGTAACAGCATACCGGGCCAAAATCCGGGTTTCATTCAAATACGAAAAGGGCTAAAAATCTGTACCGGCAAAGCCGTTGATGCAAGGGCTTTTCTGCCAGGAGATTTTTAAAGGCCGCCAGATGAAGGCTGGACCTTTGCCTGAATCTGGAAAAAGGAAGGGTTTAAACCCTGTTTATTGAGGCTAACTATCTGTTATAAAAGCAAAACGCCATTGCCTGGGCGATGGCGTTTTGCTTTTTGGAAGGCGAAAACCTCCGGGCGCTGGCCCGGATTCTCATCCAACAATTCTTCCTGCAAGGCCTTGGCAGATGCCATGCGTCAATTGTTGTAATCCATCTGCTTTTTCAACCATGAGCGGATTTTTGGAGACGGGCTGAAAACGCCCCTGCTCTGGCCGTGCTCCTGGTTGTGGTCTGAAAGCATTTCCGGGGGCAGATCCAGGCTTGCAAGCTCGTCTGTATCCTGGGAGTCCCGGCGGATTAGCACCACCTTTGGCTTTTTGCCCCACGAATCCACAACAAAGTAATAGGAGCAGTCGCTCTTGGAGCGCACGGGCTTGTGCTCGCCCCGCCAGTTGTTGTTGCCCCATTCCAGATAAAGGGTAACAGCCTCTTCAGGTGAAAGGCTCCAATCTATGGGCAGATGGGAAAATCTCTTCAATGCTGACATAAGTGCTTGCCCCCGTTATTTTTGTATTAATCGCAATCTGATGAATCCCCTGCCTTCTTTAGAAATAATAATTATTCCCGATAAGCTGTCAAGGCATACCTTTTCAAGCCCTTTTTTCTTTTATTTTTTTTGGGAAAATCCTTGACTTAAATCCTTTTTTTTATTAAAAATATCAAGATTTTGACAGATGCTGTAAGCCCCTGAACCCACTAGGGATATCTCTCCCTTTCCCCTTTGTGCAATTTCGTGGAGAAAACATGGACCTTGATACACATATGCAAAATGTTTC
>JASEHB010000696.1 GCA_030018745.1 Desulfatibacillaceae bacterium
GCTGCTTTCATGGCCCCCCCCGCTTGTTTATGGCTTTTTGCAAAGGCAAAAACAGCCGCCCTGCCTTCGTCAATTAAAGGCCTCTCTCCATGCGGGTGGTGGTGAAAAGGTCATCGGGCAGATCCTGGTCATACTGTATTGAGGTCTGGCGCAGCAGGGTCTGGTGCTGGGTGGCGTCATTTCTCTTGGTGGTCATGGAGCTTTCCAAAACTGTTGGAATACCCTGAATCACCTCGGTTTTGTGAACCATGAAATAGCGGGCCATGCCGGCCTTGTCCAATTCAAAACGGGCGCGGGTGATGATGAGATCATCCTGGCGCACGGCTGCCTGGACAAGTGTGTAGCCATACTCTTTCGCCACATCGTCATCTATGGGCATGGATTCAACAAGCCAGTGCTTTTTTCCTTCAATTTCAATTTCCCTCAAAAGCCGGTACTTGAATTTGTCCAGATCAGCCCTTGTCATGTCGCCGTAGGTGAAGTCCGAACCCATGAAGCTGCCGCTTTTGTCGGCCTTTGCAATGCGCCGCACGCGGTTTAAGGCGGGCAGGTAAAGCCACTGGTCGTCATCCTTGCTGCTGTCCATATAGTCATAGGTTAAAAATGCGGTGTTGCGGACATCGGCTGGCTCCACAAAAAACAGTATGGAGTAGGTGTCATCCCCGAAATCCTTTAAAAAGCTCTTTATCTTTCTGACCCTCTGGTTGCCCCGCCTGTCAATGAGAATCATCTCCTGCTCCATGACAGCATTGTCGCCGTTGTCGCGATCCCGAACGCTTTGCATTATCTGCCGGGCCTGGGGCTCATCCTCAAAGGCGGCAACATTAAAAGGCGCAATAAAAATAAAGGTCAAGGCAACAAAAAACGCCATCACAGGCTTCATGGGAGCATCCTTTCAAAAAAAATGCGGATTGTTGTGGGCTTCAGCAAAAACAAGTCTGCCAAAATAGGGTCTTCTCGTCAACTGTTGGCCAAAACAATCTGCATCTGTGCCAAAATGATTATTTATGCCCGGCTGGCTTTGGACGGAAACCAGTGGCCTGTGCGGTTGGCAATTTTTACAAGGAAGAGCATGACAGGCACTTCCACAAGAACGCCCACAATTGTTGCAAGCACAGCGGGCGATGCAGCCCCGAAAAGAGTTATGGCCACGGCCACAGCAAGCTCAAAGAAGTTGGAAGCTCCTATCATGCTGGCAGGGGCTGCAATATCATGGGGTAATTTGAGTTTTTTTGCGGCAAAATAGGCAATAAAGAAAATGAAAAAGGTCTGGATTATCAATGGAACTGCAATCAGGCCGATGTGAAGGGGGTTTTTGAGGATGATTTCCCCCTGAAAGGAGAAGATCAGCACA
>JASEHB010000693.1 GCA_030018745.1 Desulfatibacillaceae bacterium
AAAAACATCCTTTTTATAATGAGCGGGGCCTTCAACAGCCTTGGCGAAATCATCAAAAAGCGAGTTGCCGCCCAGGGTATTGGCTTTGGCGGCTGCGTTAAAACAGAAAAGGACGGCATGGACTATCTATGCCAGGTGAGAGCCGAGGATCTCATTGCCTATGGCTTCGAGTCCGAGTTCATCGGACGGCTTCCCATTGTGGCGGTTCTGGAAAAGCTTACCCAGGCAGACCTTTTTGACATTCTCAACAACCCCAACAACCCCTTTGTGTTGAACAAGAAGCTGGATTTTGCAGCCTATGGAATAGATCTTGTCTTTACAAGGGAGGCAATTGAAATAATTGCCCAAAATGCCTGCCAGGAAAGAACCGGCGCGCGGGGCCTGGTGAGCGCCCTTGAGCGGGTGCTTCTGCCCTTTGAAAAGCGGCTGCCGTCTTTGGGTATTTCCCGCTTTGTGGTGAGCCGGGAAGTTGCCCTGAATCCGGAAAAGGCCCTGGGGGAGCTTGGCCGCTCTCCGGCCCATCCGCGCTACAACGAGGAGTTCAGGCTTGCCAAAAGCCTTGAGCACGAGGCCATTATCGCCTATCTGACCGATAACCAGGCGGCCCTTGCCGGGCGTTTCAATTTAAAGCTCACGGATTCGCGCAAGGAGGTAATCGCCGCTCTTTACTGCAAGCAGCCCACAGACATCCGCAGCGTGCTCAACCGCGTGCGCCGGGATTACGGCCAGGTCCGCAAGCTGGAATTGACCTTTTTCAAGGATCAGGGAATAAGCATAGTCTTTGATGACGATGCAGTTGACCTGATAATTCTGCAACACGGCGGCGCGCCGGGAAGCATGGAGCAATTCTACGGACAGTTGACAGGCGATTTTGAATATGGTCTCAAGCTCATTAAGGAAAAAACGGGCAAGAGCCGCTTTTTTTTGACCCTTGAGGCACTTGCCAACCCGGAGGCCTTTGTGGCAAAGGAGATTTGCGACAGCAGCAATAAAGAGAGCGATTCCATCAACACCTAAAAAAGCCTGAATGCGCGGCCAAAAGCGCCAGGGCAAAGAGAGAAAATGATAGGTATATCAAAGCTGTACTGCGATACTGTTGAGCCAAGCGATGCCCTGCGCTACGGGCGGCGCTCCAAGGACCTCCCCAGCCACCTTTTGCAGTTTTCTGCAGACAAAAGGCCCGTGGTGGTCTGGAACATGACCCACGGCTGCAACTTAAAATGCGTTCACTGCTACGCCCATGCCAAAGCCAGGGCGGATGTAAATGAGCTTTCAACACAAGAAGGCAAGGCCCTCATTGATGATCTGGCAGCCTTTGGTGCGCCGGTCATGCTCTTTTCAGGCGGCGAGCCGCTCATGCGCGAAGACCTGCCCGAACTTGCCCAACATGCAGTTG